>JAILCJ010000122.1 GCA_024680445.1 Campylobacter sp. | reverse complement strand
ATGTCAAAAAAATCTGTCAAAAAAGTAGTGCTTGCCTATTCTGGCGGTCTTGATACTAGTATCATCTTAAAATGGCTTCAAGACGAATATAAATGCGAAGTTGTAACCTTTACAGCCGATATCGGTCAAGGCGAAGAACTTGAACCTGCAAGAAAAAAGGCTTTAAGTCTTGGTATAAAACCTGAAAATATTTTCATAGAGGATTTACGCGAAGAATTTGTGCGTGATTTTGTCTTTCCTATGTTTAGAGCAAATGCCGTTTATGAGGGCGAATATTTGCTTGGCACATCTATCGCAAGACCACTTATAGCTAAACGTCAAGCTCAAATCGCCAAACTTACCGGTGCTGACGGCGTTAGCCACGGTGCAACTGGCAAAGGTAATGATCAAGTTCGCTTTGAGCTTGGATACTATGCCCTAGGCGATAACCTTACTATCATAGCTCCATGGCGTGAGTGGGATTTAAATAGCCGTGAAAAACTCTTGGCTTATGCAGAAAAAAATGGCATAGATATAACTAAAAAGAAAGGCAAAAGTCCTTACTCAATGGACGCAAATTTATTGCATATAAGCTATGAAGGCTTGGTACTTGAAAATCCAGCAAACGCACCCGAAAAAGATATGTGGCGTTGGACAACAGATCCAAAAGACGCCCCAGATCAAAGTGAAATCATAGAAATTGGCTATGAAAAAGGCGATCCGATAAGCATAAATGGCAAAAAAATGAGTGCCGCTGAAATTTTAACCGAACTAAACCGCCTTGGTGCAAAACACGGCATAGGCAGACTAGATCTTGCAGAAAACCGCTCTGTTGGTATGAAAAGTAGAGGTTGTTACGAAACTCCGGGCGGTACTATAATGCTTAAAGCTCACCGTGCCATAGAAAGCATAACACTAGATCGTGGTGCTGCTCACCTTAAAGATGAAATCATGCCAAAATACGCCGAACTCATTTATAACGGATATTGGTGGTCGCCAGAAAGAGTAATGCTTCAAGCCTTGATAGACGAAAGTCAAAAACATGTTAATGGTAGCGTAAGAGTCGAACTTTATAAAGGCAATGTCATCATTTTAGGTCGCGATAGCAAGACAGATAATCTTTTCAACGAAGCATACAGCACCTTTGAAGAAGATAGCGTTTTTGACCAAAAAGACGCAGACGGCTTCATAAAACTAAATGCTTTAAGATTCATCATAGCTAGAAAAAATGGGAGAAAATTTAACTAAGGAGATTTAATGAGAGTTTTACTTATAAAAGATGTAAAAGGACTTGGCAAAGCTGGCGAAATCAAAGAAGTTAAAGACGGATATGGCAATAACTTTTTGATAGGCAAAGGTTTTGCAAAGGCAGCAACACACGAGGTTTTAAGACGTTATGAAGCCGAGCAAAAACACAAAGCCGAAGAGCTAAAATACGAACTATCAAACATAGAAACTCTAAAAGCCGAACTTGAAAAAATAACAGTTAAAGTAAAAAAAGCCCTCGGTGCAAATGGTGCACTTTTTGGGGCGGTTACAAAAGATGAAGTTTCTGAAATTTTAGAAAGAGATCATCATCTCATAGTCGATAAAAAATCATTTGATTTTGATCATATCATCAAAGCAACTGGAATTTATGATGTCAATGTCAAGCTAGGACACGGCATCAGTGCGACTTTAAAACTTGAAGTCGAGGGAGAGTAATGTTTCACGCTACAACGATTCTTGCTTATAAAGGTAAGGACAAATCCGTTATCGGTGGAGACGGGCAAGTTACTTTTGGCAACACCGTTTTAAAGGGCAATGCTGTAAAAATTCGAAAAATCGGTAAGGACGGCAAAGTCCTTGCCGGATTTGCCGGTAGCACGGCTGACGCTTTTAACCTTTTTGATATGTTTGAAAAAAATATAGATCAAGCAAAGGGGGATTTGTTAAAAGCCGTCATAGAATTTAGCAAAGAGTGGCGTAAAGACAAATATTTACGCAAACTTGAAGCCATGATGTTGGTTTTAAACAGAGATAAAATTTTCTTACTAAGCGGTACGGGCGATGTTGTTGAGCCAGAAGACGGCAAGATAGCAGCCATAGGTAGTGGCGGTAATTACGCACTTTCAGCCGCAAGAGCACTTGACAAATTTGCAGATATAGACGCTGAAATTTTAGTCAAAGAAAGCCTAAAAATCGCTGGTGAAATTTGTATTTATACAAACGAAAACATAAAAACCTATGTTTTAGAGGACGAAACAAAATGAATATGACGCCAAAAGAAATAGTTGATTTTTTAGATGATTATGTTATAGGTCAAAAAGACGCGAAAAAAATCATCGCTATCGCTTTGCGAAATCGCTACCGAAGAATGCTTTTAAGCAAAGAACTTCAAGACGATATCGTGCCTAAAAATATCCTTATGATAGGCTCGACTGGCGTCGGTAAAACCGAGATAGCACGAAGACTTTCAAAACTCATGGGTATGCCTTTTATCAAAGTTGAGGCAAGCAAATACACAGAAGTTGGCTTTGTCGGTAGAGATGTAGAAAGCATGGTTCGTGATCTTGCCATGGCTGCTTTTAATCTCGTAAAGTCCGAACATATCGAGAAAAACCAAGACAATATAAATGCTTATATCGAGGATAAAATCATCAAAAAACTCTTGCCACCATTGCCAAAAGGTGCTAGTGACGAAAAAATGGCAGAGTATGATAGAAGCTATGAAAAAATGCTAAACAAATTTAGAAATGGCGATCTAGACGATCTAAGCATAGAAATAGAAATTCATCAAAGTGCCATTAGTGATAATTCAAATATGCCACCAGATATGGCTCAAATGCAAGAAAGTTTCATTAAAATTATCGGCATAACAAACAAAGCCGTTAAAAAAGAAATGAAAGTAAAAGACGCCAAAAAAGCCCTTGAAAACGAAGCTAACGAAAAAATTCTAGACATAGAAAACATAAAAACCGAGGCTTTAAACAGGGCTCAAAACGAGGGCATAATTTTCATTGACGAGATAGATAAAGTCGCCGTTAGTTCGGGCAATTCTAACCGCCAAGATCCAAGCAAAGAAGGCGTACAACGAGATTTGCTCCCTATCGTCGAAGGCTCAAATGTCGCAACCAAATTTGGAAATCTCAAAACAGACCATATTTTATTTATCGCAGCCGGTGCTTTTCACATAAGCAAACCAAGCGATCTTATCCCTGAACTTCAAGGTCGTTTCCCTTTACGTGTCGAACTTGATAGCCTTGATGAAGAGGCACTTTATCAAATTTTGACCCAGCCAAAAAATTCTCTTTTAAAACAATACTCCGCCCTACTCGCAACAGAAAAAGTCGAGCTAGAATTTGATGATGACGCCATTAGGCAAATCGCCAAAGTCGCCCAAAATGCAAACGAAAGCATGGAGGATATCGGTGCAAGACGCCTACACACCGTCATAGAGCGAGTTTTAGAAGACATTAGTTTTAGTGCAAACGAAAAGGCAAACGAAAAAGTAATCGTTACAAAAGAACTTGTTAGCGAACGACTTTCAGACATAGTAAAAGACCAAGATCTTGCAAGGTATATCTTGTGAAATCTGGCTTTGTTAGCATCATAGGGCGAAGCAATGCGGGCAAAAGCTCGCTTTTAAACGCCCTTTTAAATGAAAAAATCGCCATAGTCTCTCACAAACAAAACGCCACTCGCCGAAAAATCAACGCTATCGTAATGAACGAACAAGATCAAATCATTTTCATAGACACTCCCGGACTTCACAAATCCGAAAAACTTTTAAACAAGCTAATGGTAAATGAAGCCATAAAATCAATGGGGGATTGCGATCTTATCGTATTTATAGCCTCTATTCACGACGATACTAGCGATTATGAAACCTTTTTAAAATTACAAGCCAAAGTTCCGCATATTTTGCTTTTAAGCAAGGTCGATGAGGTTTCAAACGAAAATGTGCTTAAAAAGATAAGCAAATATCAAAAATTTAGCCAAAATTTCGCCGCCTTGCTTTGTTTTAGCACCAAACATAGCACCTACAAAAAGCCACTTTTAGACGAAATTTGCAAACATTTGCCAGAGCATGAATATTTTTATGATCCAGAATTCATAAGCGATACGAACGAAAAAGAAATTTTTAGGGACTTTATACTAGAAGCCTTGTATGAAAATTTAAGCGATGAAATTCCATACAGTAGCGAAGTTTTGGTAGATAAAGTCATAGAAAAACCAGATATCACCGAAATTTATGCCACTATCATTACCGAGCGTCAAATTCACAAAAGTATGATAATAGGCAAAAACGCCACAACCATAAAACGTATCGGCATACACGCAAGAAAACTTATATCAAATTTGATAGGCAAAAAGGTTTTTTTAAAACTCAATGTTTTGGTAAAAAAATCATGGAGTAAAGACGAGAAATTACTAAAAAAAATAAATAATTATTAAATTTTAAAGCAAAATTGTGTAAAATCAAGGACTATTTTATATCAAGGTTTGCTAAAAGTATGAAAAATACAGTTTCTATCGACCTTTATAACGCTAGTAGTTTTATTTACAAACAAGGCAGTATTAGCGTATTTGATGTCAGAAGAGATATAGACAAACACGATTTATATTCTGCATATATTAAATTAAAATTTATACTAACCGCTAGCATAGAAATTTCACGAAGCACAAGCACAGACGAAATTTTATCTATCATAACAGCCAAAACTTATAGCGATCTTGAACTTGATAGCACTCGCCAGTACAAAATAGCCTATATACAAAGTCCGCAAAATGGTGCAAACTATGTATACAATGTTTTTGTAGCAGATGAACAAACCATAAAAGAGCAGTTTTCAACAGTCGCTGAAAACACCGGTCACATCGACTATATCTTGCCAGAACCCTTGCTTTATAACGCCCTTTATAAAAACAAAATTTTAGCTCCAAAAGGTGCGGAGTGTTTTATAAATTTAGGGCGAGATGACGCCTTTATAAGCGTTTATCAAGACGGCGAATTAATGTCTGTTAGACCGCTTAGATATACTTTGGATTTTATCAAAGACAAGTATGATAGCCAAATAGGCGAAAGACTTAGCGAAAATACATTTTTTGAGAAATTTAATGCAAGAAATTTGTCAAATGATGTATTAGATCAAATTCTAAACGAGTGTTTTTCGTATATCGCAGAAGTCGTTGACGGACTTTCACGCTTGTTAAATATTTCTATTTCTCACGCTTATTTGGATTGTAATGACGCAAAAGATTGGCTTTGCGAATTTGCAAAAAATTTTTTACAAATTTCACCTTTAAAAACAGGCATAAATCACAAAGACGAAAATTTTAACAACGCCCACGCCATGCTTATACAAGGCGGATTTTATGAATACGAAGACGAGATAAATTTCACCATTTACGAAAAGGCAAAGCCCTTATATCAAAGAAAAAGCGGTCAATTTTTTCTTAGCCTAATTACCGCCTCTGTTTTGGCTTTTGCATACCCAGCTTACAATTACCTAGCCGCTTATATTTATCAAAATTTAAGCATAAATTTAGAGCAACAAACCAATGAAAACAGCAAAAAAGCCAGCGAATATAGGCAAGAACTTAGTAACCTTAGCTTTAAAGAAAAAAATCTCATAAAAGTTCTTAGCGAAAGCGAAAATTTGCTTAGAAACAAAGAACAATACCTAGATAAAATCATCAATATCAAAGACACTTATGTGATGAAAAGTGCCTTGCTTTACGATATCGGAACCTTTGTTAGCAACAGCGGTACAAAGCTAAAAAGCTTTTATCAAGACGAAAAATCTTTAAATTTACAACTAAACAGCGATGACGAACAAAAACTAACATCGCTTTTAAAGGTGCTTTCTCAAAGCTATAACGCCAACACAAAGCAAATTCGCCAAAGTTTAAACGGATTTGATTGTAATATCACCTTGGAGATACAATGAAAATTTTAGATTCTATCGACGCCTATCTCGAAAGCAAAAACGAAAGAGATGCCAAGATAGTAATGTATTTTTTCATAGGCGTTTGTGCCTTTTTGATATACATTTTCTTTTTTGAAGCCTCTGAAAATTTCTATGCACAAAATAAACAAAACTATAAAAACGCACAAAATCGTCTAACAAATGCCCAATTAGTTTTACAAACTCAACAAAAACTAAATGACGAAAACCGCTCAACAGCAAATATTCAACTCCAAATCGATAACACAAGAAAAAAGATATCCCAGCTAGAAAATGGGCTAAAAAACATAGATGGCTTAGAATTTAACGAACAAAATTTGGCAAAATTTCTTGATAATATCATACTTTATGCCAAAAATAGCTCCGTTATCATTTCAGAACTTACAAACGAGCCAAACAAACAAAGCAAGGACAAAATTGCCCAACTCCAAATCATAAAAATCAAACTACAAGCCACATATCAAAATTTATTAAAATTTTTAAACGATATAGAAAGCAAAAGCATAGTTTGCACCATAAATTCCTTGCATATTGACGCTAATGGCGACAAACTTGACGCCGTGGTCGAAGTTGGACTTTGGGGGGCAAAATGAAATTTTTGCTATTTTTTATGCTTACGACTTTTCTTTTTGCACAACCGCTTGATTATTTCATGAAACTAAATAGCCAAAGAACAGGGCTAAGTCAAGAGCAAATTTCAAAGGCAAAAAATCCATTTAGCAAAGAAGTAAAAAGCACATCAAATGTTCAAACTATCACGCCAAATACCGTAAAAACGCAAGAATTTACTTTAAGCGCTATCATAAATAACAAAGCTAAAATCAACGGCAAATGGGTAAAAATAGGCGAAGAAATAAACGGAGCGAGTTTAGAAAAAATATTTGGCAACAAAGCCGTGCTTATGGACGCAAACAAAAATTTAATAACACTACAAATCAAAAAGGACAATAAACTTGAAATCAAAATTAAGTAAAATTTTATTAGCATTTTTATGCCTTTGGGGTTTAAGTTTACATGCCAAACCAAGCTGTATAAATAAAAGTTTTTCTATGAAACTAGAAAACGAAATTTTACTTGGAGATGTGTTAAGTGAACTCTCTGATATGTGCGATTTTAGCGTAGTTGCAAAAGATAAAAACGCCAAAAACGCCCTTAAACACAACATAGGCGTTTTAAATATCAAAAACCTTAGTCTTAGCGAAGTTTTTGGACTACTTTTGAGCGAACAAAATTTGCATTATGACTTTGAAAACAATATCTTAAAAATCTCGTCTATGCTAACAAAAAGCTTTAAGATAGACTACATAACCTCTGTTCGTGAAGGCACCGCAACCACAAAGGCTTCGGTAGATTCAGCCCCGGTTGAAGTTGGTGATGAAGGCAACGATAACGATAGCGACAACAACAAACAAGACAATATCATCAAATCAACCGAAAAATTTGACTTTTGGGAAAAGCTTGACTCAGAGATAAAAGCCATACTAAACAACACAAACGACACCCTAAAAGCTCCCGATCCTATCATAAATCCAAATGCTGGACTTATTACCATAACAGCAACTCCAAACCAAATAAAACGAGTGCAAACTTATATACAAGATATGCAAAAAAGGCTCAAAAAGCAAGTCATCATCGATGTTTCTATCATTTCTGTTGAACTTAAAAACGAGTATAAAAAGGGCATAGATTGGAGTAAATTTGAACTTGGATTTAACAGCTATATAAGCAACGATCCTTCAAGCATTTCATGGAAAAGTGGCGGACATTTGTTTAGTGGCTACACAAGAACTCTAAACATAGCAGCGAATCTAAATCTTAGCCTAGATGGCGTTATAAATTTTCTTGAAACCAATGGCAAATCACGTGTAGTTTCAAGTCCAAAAATCACGACTTTAAACAACCAACAAGCCTTAATTTCAGTCGGCGATACTATAAATTACCGCGTTCAAGAAGATACAGAAAGCGGTTCTAGCTCATCAACTACAAGATATAGCACGACTTATAAACAATACTCCGTTTTCATAGGCATTTTGCTAAATTTACTCCCAGAAGTTTCTGATGACAACAAAATCATGCTTCGCATAAATCCAAGCCTAAGTAGCTTCAAATACCGCGAAGACGACGCAAGAAGTGCCGAAGTGCGTGAGATAGCACCAGATACAAACCAAAAAAAGCTTTCAACCGTCGTGCAAGTTAACAGTGGCGACACCATTATACTTGGCGGACTCATAGGACAAACTAAGGGCAAAGACAACACGAGAGTGCCGTTTTTATCAGCCATACCTATCATAGGTAACGCCTTTAAATCAACCGCCGATGTTACCACGACAACGGAGCTGGTTTTTGTCATAACACCTCGTGTTATCGACCTTGACCAAACAAATTCAAGCAAAAAATCTCTAAAAGATCTTGGCTTTTCAAAGACTTTATATGAATAATTTTACTCAAACAAAAAATTTATTTATGAACGAAGACGGCGAATATATCGCACTGCAAAACTCACAGTCTTGCTATGAAAAGATATGTGAGGCACTTCAAAAACCGCTAAAAATCATACTTTTTTACGGCAAACCGGGTAGCGGCAAAACCTTTTTATTGCACAAAATCATAAAAGACTTATCACCAAATTTCGATATTTTGTATTTTTCTAGTCCATTTTTTAGCGAAAAAGAATTTATTTTTGCTATGTGTAAAAAAATTTATGGAAATTTTATAGAGGGAGTGGATAGTTTTGAGAATTTTATGTATTATTATACGCAAAATTTTACGCATAATGATGACGAAAAACTAAAATTTCAAAAAACCATCATACTCGATGAAGCCCAGCTATATCCAAATGATTTGATAGAAAAAATCCGCCTTATGGCAGATAGCAGATACTTTAAATTCCTTTTTACCGTGCATAAAACAAATGATGAAGAACTTTTGGCAAAAGATCATTTTACTACAAGAATTTGGGAGAGCATAGAGTTAAAAGACACGCCGACTTCGGAGATAAAACTATATCTTTTAAAAAGGCTAAAAAGTAGCGAAATAGTGCTAAATGATGATGATATCGATTTGGCTAGCAAATTTTGCAAATCAAATTTGAGAGAATTAAACAAACTAATGTATAAATTTTGCGAAATTTGCGAAAGTTATGAAAAGCACCGCCCCTCAACCCTAGCCCAAACGAATTTCAATCAAAAAGCCCTACACATGGCTGCCATCTCGTTAGGAGTGATAAAATGATAAAGCCGGTGCTATCAAATTTGATAAAAATTTTAAAACCAAATTTGATAAAAACGATTTTTGCTTTATCAAATTTGACGACTTTTTATAAATCAAATTTGATAAAAACTTTATATCCAAAAGCCTTAAATTTAGCGAGCATCTCGCAAGGAGTTACAAAATGCTAAGCCTTGAAGAGTTAAATGAACTCGAAGCAAAAT
>JAILCJ010000080.1 GCA_024680445.1 Campylobacter sp. | reverse complement strand
TTTTAATGAGGATTTGACAAAGCAAAGCGTTAGTGCCATAGGTTTGTGTTTGGGACGAGAAATGCAAAAACGAGGCGTAAAAACTCTAAGCCTTGGTTATGACGCAAGACTTAGTGCCGGCGAGCTTTTTTCGTGGCTTGTTAGCGGTTTGGCATGCTCAAATATCGAGATTTACGAGATAGGTTTGTTGCCAACGCCAGTTGGGTATTACAGCGTTTTTTCAGACAAATTTGATGCAAATATCATGATAACAGGTTCACACAATCCAAAAGAATACAACGGCTTTAAAATCACCATTTTTAAGGACAGCTACTTTGGTGCAGACTTGCAAAAGTTAAAAGCCGAGGTTTTGGCTGAAATTTCAAAGGGTTTTGAAACAAATCCTAAGCCAAATATCCGCAAATTTGACATAGCAAGTGATTATAAAAATTTTATCATCGATCAATTTGATGCCCTTAAAAATATGCCTTTAAAAATCGTTATAGACACGGCAAATGGGGCGGTTGGTGCGATTTTGCCAGACATTTGCAAAAGGCTAAATTTAAACGCAAAAATTCTTTTTGAAAAGCCAGACGGCAACTTTCCTAACCATCACCCAGATCCTAGCGAAGAAAAGAATTTAAAGGATTTAAAATCAGCCTTAAAAGAGGGTTTTGACATAGCTTTTGGTTTTGACGGAGACGGCGATCGCATAGCGGTTTTAACGAAAAAACGCAATATCAAAGGCGATGAACTTGCCTATCTTTACAGCCTTGCCATGAAAAATCCACGAGTTTTGGGCGAAGTAAAATGTTCGCAAAATATGTACGATCAAATCGACAAAAATGGCGGCAAAAGTTTCATGGGTAAAACCGGCCACAGCAACATAAAAAAGGCTATGAAAGAGCTAAATATCGATATGGCAGCCGAAGTGAGCGGACATATCTTTTTTAAAGAAAGATTTTTTGGCTTTGACGATGCAACTTATGCGATGTTTAGGGTGCTTGAACTACTTGCCAAGGGCTTTGACCTTGACGGCGAGCTTGATAGATTGCCAGTTGTTTATAGCACAGATGAGATCAAGATAAAAACCACAGAAAGCAAGAAATTTAAGATAGTAAATAGCTTAAAACAAAGACTAGCCAATGGTATACAAGGTTTAGCAAAGATCGAAGAGATCATCGATATAGACGGCGTTAGAGTGAGATTTGCCGACGGTTGGGCTTTGGTTAGAGCCTCAAATACCACCCCGGTTATCGTTACTCGTTTTGAAGCAAAAAGCGAGAAATTTAGAGACGAAATGCAAGAAAAATTTAGCAAAATTTTAGATGAAATTTCATCGCAAATTTAGTTAGAAAGAGTGAAAATGAAGCACTTTATTATCATAATGAAAAGTGATGAAATTTTAAGCTATGAGATGCAAAAATTTTACGATGATGGCGATATTAGCGAGGTGGATTTGCAAAATATCATCAAATTTGCAAACAATCGCAAACTTATAAAACAAAATTCAAAACTCATAAAAGAGCTTGAAAATGCAAAAGAAAACGCCGAAAATGAGAGCGAAAAAAATCTAGAAAAAATATCTGAATTAAATTCGCAAAACATTGCGTTAAATGATGAAAATTTGGCTATCCTTGGCGGTTTTGACTGGTCTATGCATAGCCAAATGAAACTTGAAAAACAATTCGATATAAAAAAATCAAGCACTAAACGCAAACTTTATGACGGCGGCGATTTTAAGATAGTGTATTGTGAAATTTAGCGATTTTTTGGCATTTAAATTTGTTACAATGCCAAAATCGCTTTTTGCTTAGCGATTAAATAACGATATTTAGCCCAAAAAAGGTTAAATTTTCTTTTTAAATATCAAATTTGAAGGTATCGTTTTTTGGAGTTTTAAAATATCAAATTTGATAGTTTAATTTTTTTAAATAAAAAGTACTTATATTTTGTAGATATTGCTTTATCGATTCGAAAAATTTTAAAGATTAAAATAACTTAAAAAAATCCCATAACTTCGTGCAAAAAAGTTATTTTTTATATTATTTTGTTAGACTTTTGCTTATTTTTTTAAAAGGTAAAATCGTGAGAATAAATTGGGTAAAAAATCGCTTGTCAAACACAACGCCAACGCAACTTTATTACGCAAAAAAAGGCATTATCACCGAAGAAATGAGCTATGTTGCAAAACTCGAAGGCTTAGAGCCGGAATTTTTGCGAGAGCAAATCGCCATAGGCAGAGCCATCATCCCTGCAAACATCAAGCACACAAATCTCATCCCTATGGCAATAGGCAGAGCCACAAAGTGCAAGATAAACGCAAATATCGGCTCATCAGCCCTAAGCAGTGGCAAAGACGAAGAAGTAGCCAAGCTAAAAGCCTCTATCAAATACGGAGCAGACACCGTCATGGATCTATCCACCGGTGGCGATTTAGACGAGATTAGAGAGGCTATCATCGCCAACTCATCAGTGCCTATTGGCACCGTGCCTATGTATCAGATCATTCACGATGTTGGCGATGTAAAAAATCTAAGCATTGATGCCATGCTAAAAGTGCTAGAAAAACAAGCGATTCAAGGCGTTAGTTACTTTACCATACACGCTGGATTCAAGCTTGAATTTATGCCCTTAGTCGCTAAGCGAAAAATGGGTATAGTAAGCCGTGGAGGCTCACTCATGGCGTCTTGGATGCTTCATTATCACAAAGAAAATCCTTTTTATGAAGCCTTTGATGAGATTTTAAAAATTTGTGCCAGATACGATGTTTCGCTTAGTCTTGGCGATAGCCTAAGACCTGGCTGTTTGTATGATGCCACAGATGAAGCGCAAATTTCGGAGTTAAAAGTGCTGGGCGAACTAGCCAAAAAAGCCAACGCCCAAAATGTGCAAGTCATGATAGAAGGCCCAGGTCACGTGCCACTCGATCAAATTCAAAAAAATATGGAGTTAGAGCAACTTTACTGCAATGACGCACCTTTTTATGTGCTTGGACCTTTGCCTACCGATATCGGTGCAGGATACGACCATATCACCAGTGCCATAGGCGGGACTTTGGCAGCATTTTATGGGGCAAGCATGCTTGGTTATGTGACTTGTAAAGAGCATTTGGGTTTGCCAAACGAAAGAGATGTAAGAGAGGGCATTATCGCCCACAAAATCGCCGCTCATGCCGCCGATGTCGCCCTTGGTCGCAAAGGTGCTATCCAAAGAGATCACGAAATGAGCGACGCTAGGTATAATTTCGACTGGAATAAGCAATTCTCACTCGCCCTAGATCCCGAAAAAGCAAGGGAATTTCACGATGAAAGTTTGCCTGATGAAAGCTTCAAAAAAGCGGAGTTTTGCTCTATGTGCGGACCGAAATTTTGTGCGTATAAAATCACTAGAAAACTCATGCAAGAAAATTGCAAAATTTCACAAGATTAAGCTTTTAAATTTGATTCTTGCTTGATTAAAAACTAAATTATAAATTTTTTGGTATTTAAAATTTTGTTTAAATACCAAATTTAAATTATCAAATTTGATGATTTGCAACACCAAATTTAAAATATCAAATTTGATGAATTCAAAGTCAAATTTGAACCAAATTTGATAAAAGCAAAAATCCACAGGGTGAGCGAACACAAATCAAATTTGATGATTCACAAAAGCAAATTTGATAAATTCAGAACCAAATTTGAAGCAAATTTGATACAAGAAAAAATCCACAGGGTAGCCGAACACAAATCAAATTTGATAATCCAAAAA
>JAILCJ010000133.1 GCA_024680445.1 Campylobacter sp. | reverse complement strand
TTTGTTTATTTTAACAATATAGATAGCAACAATAGTGGCAAGATGTTGGCTAGTTTAAATTTAGATATAAAGGCTTTAAATAACAAGGGTAGCGAACTAAAAAATTTTACAAAAGAGTGTTATGCAAAAGATATAGCTTTTAAGGTCAGATATGATTCAAACACTAGCGAGCTTGCTATTTTTGATGAAAATAGACTATATGACGACAAAGATATGCTTTCATTTTTAAATGATAATAAGATGATAAAAGAGTATGATTTAAATTCCAGTGTAAAAGTAAGAACGATTCGCAGTGATGAGCTTAAAGATGCGGTTGATTACAATGCCTCCAAAGAGCATTTTGGCTCCCAAGCCGTGCATATCGGTTTTAACTTTGCTAGAAATAATGAAACGGCACAAAATCCTCTTTTTATAAAAAGCGATGCCTTTAAATTAGAAAATTTTGTCTTATCATCGCCTTGGCCTGCTAATAAAATAAATTTGATCGAAGAAGATGAAAGCGATTCTTTGCTGTATGTGCTTTATGGACGGCAGTTTATACCGCATGCAGATATCAAAAGTGAGGTTAAGACACCAATAAAAGAGTATTATGCTTTTTATAGCGACGAGGATTTTAACGATGATGATATCAAGGGCGATGAAGTTGTGACTTTAAATTATTGGTATATAAACAAGGCTCATACAAAGGCGGATTATGGCTTGGCTGATATACAAATAGAAGGCGTAGGAGATTTTAAGCCTCAAAATTTAAGCGAAGGCGTGAGAGAAATTGAAATATCAAGAATGATAAATCATAACGATAGGGTATTTACAATAAAATCAAATTTGATAAATTTCTCATGGTTGTTGTATAAAAATTTTGATAATTTTCATTATAGCTCTTTGCTTTTTTACAATACCAAAGAAAATAGCTGGAACGGCGTTTCATACGATAGAACAAGCAAAAAGCAAGAAAATGCAAAAGACCCTACCATAACCAATACAAATAGCCCAAAAAATAGGCGGATACAATGGTAAATTTTCGTAAAGCCTTTTCATTTATAGAGCTTATCTTTGCCATAGTCATTAGCGGTATAGTCGCCTTTGCCGTGCCGTCTTTGCTTAAACTTTCAAGCGATCAAAATGCCAAAACTCTTATAAACGAAAGCGTTTTAATGGCAAAACTTAAACTAAATGAAGTTTTTAGTGCGCCTTACACTTGTGCTTATATCAACCAAGATACGAGCGAAAAAACCTTGTATTTGCCTATGTTTGTTGATAAAAACGATATGAATTTTTTAAATAACACAAATTTTTATAAAAAATACGACCTTGACGGAGATGAGAGAAGATTTTTTGTGTTTTATGATGATTATAAAAATGACGCTTGCAACGATTCTATCATGAGTGTTGATAAATTTAATAACAAATCAAGCACTAGCAAATATGCAGACTTAAAGCTTGATAGTGATAATTTTTTTAGCGAAGGCGATAATGACTTTTTTCTTGAAACAGAGTATGAAATTTCGGTAAGCAAAGTAAGAAATCCTTATAAATTTGATGGCGATAACACGAAGGATTATGACAGCAAATTTATTACTATCACGGCAAAGACTGGTGATAGTGAAGTTAAGTTGTATTCTAGTGTTTCAAACATTTCAGAGATAGTAAAATGCAAAAGCAAAAAATACTAAGAGCTTTTAGCCTTTTGGAGCTTGTTATATCTATCGTTTTGCTTGGAATTTTTGCAAGTTTTGGCACAAATTTGATATTTAGCATATACGAGAATCATTATTACAGCAAAACTATAAATCAAGTTCAAAGCGAACTTACAAATGCCACAGATGCCATAGCTAAAATGCTAAGATATCGCATCAATGACGGCCTTATCATGCGTCAAGACGATAGGATACAAGATATAAAATATAAAGGTCAGCTAAATTATAACATGATAGAATTTGTAACTTATAGTGCAGAGGCCTTTGAAATAGGGGCATATAGCGGTTTTGCCGATTTAAATGCCAGTAAAATGCCAGTTTTAAAAAGTCCAGATAGTAATTTTACTAAAGCCACAGAAGTTTTTGAAGACATCTTTGCCGAGGGAAATTATAGTTTTAATAAAAACAAATATGAATTAGCCTTGGTTTTTGCAAGCAACGTTTATGACGCTGAAAATTCTTTTGGTTTTAATGGCTTTAATGACAGCGAAAATAGCGTAGTTTTGGCAAAGATAAAAGACAAAGAAAATTTAGAACTTGAAAATTTTAGCGGAAAAATCATAAGCGAGCATTATCATATTTTATCGAGTGCTTATGCTATCAAATTTGATGAAGATAGCAAGGATTTATGGTTGTATTTTAACTATCGTCCTTGGCTTGGCGAAACTTATGAAAAAGCGTCAAGAACGCGTTTGCTAAACAATGTTACGGCTTTTAAATTTAAAGAAGAAAACGGCATGATTTATATAAAAATTTGTGCCCAAAGTGGCGATATGACTAAGCCATTTTGTGCGATAAAGGCGATATAGTTTGAAAAGTTTTTATCAAATTTTATGGCAAAAAGTGTTAAAAAAGTTCAAATTTGTGATAAATTTTGCGTCCAAATTTGATAGTAAAAATGCTTTTTCATCTACAAAAAGAGGTTTTGCCTTGCTTAGTGCCATTGTTTTTGCCGTAACTATCGCTTTTTTTGCCTTGCTTATTTTAAATTTTAGTGCCAGTTCGCAAAAACAAGTTAGCGATACTTATCTTAGCGAACAAGCCGAACTTATCGCAAGGGGAGCGACAGAGTATGCCATGCTTCGCATTTTAAAGCATGATTTTAGCGAAACTTGCCTAAATAAGCTTGAAGGTTCATTTACTCCGCCGCAAAATGGAGCAAAAAAACTTTTTGATATCAAAATCACCTTAAAATATTTCGGTAAAATCGGCGTTTGCACCAAAAATGATTATGTAGAAATTTCTGATAATTCACAAGGTGGAAGCGTGCTGATAGATGTTTTTGTAAGATACGCAGGAGACGATACAAACGACGTTCAAGCCCACCCTATAAATTTTCACCGCCGAACTTTGCAAAAGATTTAATCTTTATTTTTTATTGCCTTTTTTTGTGTTATAATAGCCGAACTTTTAACAAGGAGGAAAGTATGAATTTTAGCATTACTGGTAAGCAAATCGAACTTACCGAACCTATCAAAAGTTATATAGAAAATGCTTTTGAAACATTAAGTAAATACAATCTTGACATTATTTCGTGTCGTTGTGTTGTTTCAGCTGATGAAAAACAAGGCAGAAAGGGTTTTAATGCCGAATTTGCATTAAATTTGGCACATAAAGACACCGTTGTTATTAGACAAAAAGATAAAGATTTGTATGCGGCTATCGATTTAGCCGTAGAAAGAGCTTCTAAGGTTTTGCGTCGTGAACACGATAAAATCACCACAGTTAAGGGTAAAGCCGACGAAAAAGAAGCAAGATCTCGCATAGGCGAAGAAGCCATAGAGGGCGTTGATGAAATTATTCCTATGGAGCTTGATCTATACAAACCACTTGAAATCGAAGAAGCACTTGAAAAACTAAAAGCTGATGAAAATGCACAATTTTTAGTATTTAACGACATTGACGCTAAAATGCGTGTAATGTATAAACGTAAAGACGGAAAATTCGGCTTATTTTAATAGCCAAGCCCGCTCGCTCGAGCGGGCAAATTTTTAAAAACTCTCAATTAAAAATCAAATTTCAAAACAAAGTTTTTTAGGCTTTGCTTTTTCTAAAAAAGCCTATGGCACCGATTAGGATAAAGCCAATTATAAGTGCATAAAGTGCATTTGGTGTAACGCCTTTTGGTGAGCTAGCGAGTGCAAAGTTATGACTAAATGCAGCGCCGATAAGCATACCAAGAACAAAAATCGCCGAGTTTAGATTGCCTCCGCCCATTTGCACCAAATGTTTGCCCGGACAACCACTTGCAAGGCTAAAACAAAGTCCACAAAGCGTCATACCAAGGAAGTTAAAGACAAAATCATTGTGTGCTATCGGTTGGGCTGTAAAACCAAGATGATAGCTAGAAATAGCCAAATTTACGACAGTTGCACTGATAATAACAGCTAAAACACCATAAAACATAGAGAAATTTTTATCTAACGCTGATGAAATCGCACCGACAGAGCAAAATTTGCTTTTAAATATCGCAACGCCGACTATAAATGATAAAAGCAAAGATATAAAAATGCTTGCATGTTGTGAGCCGGGGCCTTTTTGAGAAAAATAAAGTGGCAAAGCTTCGCCAAGGCTAAAATGCGTTATAAGCCCTAAAAATAGCACTCCGACTATGATTACAGGCACTAAGGCGGCGAAATTGCTAACTTCTTTTTCGGCTTTTAAAGCAAAGCCTCTTGATTTAAAGAATCTACCGCAAACTACGCCAACGCCAAGCCCTACAACTCCGGCTATTGCGCTTAAATCACCGCTACCAAGTCGTATAAATGCGCGCCAAGGGCAACCAAGAAAAATGAGTGCACCTATCATGGCAAAAATTCCAAGCAACAATCGCTCAACAGGCGAAGAAATACCTACGATTTTTCTATCTTTAAAGGCGTAAGAAGCCACCAGACCGCCAAAAACCAAGCCAACTATTTCAGGGCGGAGATACTGCAAGGTGGCTACTTGATGAAGCCCCAAGGCACCAGCACTATCACGTAAAAAACAAGCCGCACAAATACCCATATTTGCAGGGTTGCCAAAGTAAGAAAGTAAAGCCGCCAAGCCCCCAAGCAAGGCACCAGCAATGATATAAAGTGAAGTTTTAGACATAAAAAAGTCCTAAAAAAAGTATAAAGCCAACCTGACCTCTAAATGGCGTAT
>JAILCJ010000007.1 GCA_024680445.1 Campylobacter sp. | reverse complement strand
CAAATCTAATTTTTTTAAATATTTAAAAAAACAAATATTTTAGCATTTTTAGCCATGAAAAATCCTAAATTTTCGGCTTTGTATGGCTATAATTTTTCAAATTTTAAAAAATTTACAAAGCGTAAATTTGATATTTTACTTTGTAAATTTTTTAAAATTTGAAAAATTATAGCCATACAAAGCCGAAAATTTAGGATTTTTCATGGCTAAAAATGCTAAAATATTTGTTTTTTTAAATATTTAAAAAAATTAGATTTGGCAAAATGATTTTTACGGGATTTTTGATATGAATTTGAAAAAAGAAACTGGATTTTATAAATGAGTAGAGTAAATAAATACCTTTTTTTCAACTTTTTAAGCACCTTTGCATCGCTTTTTAGTACTCTATTTTTGATAATGTCAATCGTTTTTTTCATACAAATCGCTCGTATAACTTCGTATGTAGAAATAAATTTTTCAGAACTTATCAAACTTTATAGCTTTACTTTGCCTCGAATTTTGCTTTTTGTAGTGCCTATCGCCTACTTCGTTTCGCTAGGACTTACATTATTTAGACTCTCAAAAGAAAACGAAAGCATAGTTATCTTTACGCTTGGCAGTTCGCCAAACAAAATGTCTGGCTTTTTTTTGAAATTATCAGGCATTTTAAGTGCGGTTTTGCTTTTTATCGCCATAGTGCTTATCCCGACAGCAGCGGAGTTAAACGCGAATTTTGTTGATTATAAAAAAACCATTGCTAAGTTAAATCTCAAAGGCGGACAATTTGGGCAAAAATTTTCTGACTGGATGGTTTATATCAGCGGTGAAAGCATGGACGAAAACAACACAATCTACGAAAATATCGTTATGTATAACCCTTTTAACAAAGAAGGTCGCCGTCTTATCATCGCCAAACAAGCGCGTATAAGCAATGAAAAAGGCGTTATTCAGCTAAGCTTAAATGATGGCAAATCCTATGAAATGCGAAACGATGTTTATCATGTCAGCCTTTTTGAAAGCCTAAAAATACGCACCCAACAAAACGACAAGGTCAAATCCGTCTCCACCGTGTTGGATTATTGGGGTGAAGCGAAAAAAAGCGAAAAAAGACGCAAGGATTTGAGTACTTACATTTTAGTCGCCCTTTTTCCGCTTGCAAGCACGCTTTTTGCGATGAGTTTTGGCATAGTTACTTACCGCTATGACAAAGGCATAGTTTATATAGGCACTTTTGGCGTTTTGTTCGCTTATTTTGCCCTTATAATGCTCATTGGAGCTAGACCTTTTCTTGCCGTGCCAGTGGTGTTTTTTTCGTTTTTATTTAGCGGATGGTGGTATTATTCGCGTTCGATTTTGCGAAAGTATTGACAAAAATCGTTTTTAGCGTAAAATTTGATAAAATTAAAAGAAAATTTTTACAAAATATCAAAAAATCAAAGGCAAAATGGCTAAATTTTTTGATTTTTAAGTAAAAAACGATAAAAATTTGATATAAATTTAATGCTTTTTAGCTTTTTTATAAAAATTTGGCAATTTTTAGGCAAAAAATTTAAAAATTAATAGGGAATTTGATGAAAATAGCACTGATTTTTAGCTATGATGGCTCAAAATTTCAAGGCTCGCAAAGCCAAAAACATGAAAACGGAGTTGAGGATAAACTAAAACTCGCCTTATCACATGTTGGTATTTACGGCAAGCTAATTTCTAGCTCTCGTACCGATAAATTCGTGCATGCAAACGCCCAAGTTGCAAGCGTGGAGTGTGGGGAGCATTTTAGTGACCTCGGACGTCTTGCAAATCTTATCAACCGCCACTCACACCCTTATATAAACATCAAAAAAATTATCAAAGTAAGCGATGATTTTCATCCACGATATGACGCCAAAGCACGAACTTATCGCTATATCATCAGCCATGATGAATTTTGCGTTTTTAGAAGCGATTATGAACTAAATTTGCCAAAATTTGATATAAAAATGGCAAATGATTTGCTAAAACTTTTTGTAGGGACGCATGATTTTAGCTTGTTTATGAAAAGCGGTAGCGACACAAAAAGCCCCATAAGAACGATATACAAGGCATTTTGTTACGAACACAAAAACAAAAGCATTATAGTTTTTAAAGCAAACGGCTTTTTAAGGGCACAGGTTAGACTTATGATATCAGCTGTTTTTAAAGCCATGACTTTGCAAAATCCAAGCGAAAAACTACTCGAACAAATCGAGTGCAAAAAAGCCATTACTCGCATCCCCGCCCCACCACAAGGGCTTTATCTGCATAAAATTTTTTACTAATTTTTTATAAATTTTAATAACTAATATTAAAAACTTTAAAATATTTTTAAATTTTAGTTAAAATTTATTGATAATTAATATAATTTTTAAGATAATACATTTTCAAAAAATTTTATTGAAAGGATTGCTATGTCAAAGA
>JAILCJ010000003.1 GCA_024680445.1 Campylobacter sp. | reverse complement strand
AACTTTATAACATAAAAATACTCAGTAATAATTTTAAAGCTTTTAAATGGCATTATATGCGTTATAAATAGCTATTAAAAAGTGATTTTTAAAATTTGCTAAGTTTTCAAAAAACAATGTAAAAATAAAACAAAATATTTTTAAAACTCAAACTTTAAATTTTGCAAGTTTATAAAATTCATTTTTTGCATCAAATTTACTTTTGATATTATAAGAAAGTCCTTCAAATTCAAAAGAAATTTCATTTGCATGAAGTAAAAGTCTATTTGCACCGCAAAGTTTAAAACGTTCACTTTCGCTCATTTTTTTATCCAAAATTTTTTCTATATTTTCTCTTTGTAAGCCGTAAAGTGGCTCGCCTAAAATTTTATGTTTCATATGAAACAAATGCAAACGAATCTGGTGCTGACGCCCAGTAATTGGATAGCAATTAAGCAAGCTAGCGTCTATATCATCAAAATAACAAATACGTTCAAAATCCGTAATAGCCACCTTGCCATTTTCACAAATTTTCATACGCATTTTTACATCGTCATAGTCCTTAGCCAAATCCATACTAGCATCAACTCTAAATTTTTCATCTGTTTTTCCAGCAACAAGTGCCAAATAAGACTTTTTAACCGCCCTATTTTCAAACATTTTCTTTAAATTTTTAACACTTATTTTATCTTTACCAACAACGATAAGTCCACTAGTTTCTCTATCAAGCCTATGTGCTACGGCAGCATTTTTACCAAAAAGCGACCAAATTTCATCATTTAGTGAATACTCACAATGTCTACCATTTGGGTGAGCAAGCACACCACTTGGTTTATCAAAAACTGCAAAATTATCTGTCTGAAAAATCGGCAACAGACCCAACGGTTTTAAAGCATAATCTATCAAAAAAACTTCACCAAAAACATTATCATTTTTAGTAAAAATTTTATTTTCGCCACACAACCTACCTCTGTCAATAAGTCTTTGTGCCTCTCTCATCGTATAGCCCAATTTTAGCAAAATTTTAAAAGCCTTTTCGCCATCAAATTTGCCTAGACTAAATTTCTCGTATGCCATTTAACCACTCTTTCAGTGCGATTTTTATACAATTGCAAATTATACAAAAAATTTCTGAAATGCAAGATTTTATGATTTTTAAGCATTTATAAAAACTTGTAAATCCACTCAAAAGGTAAAAAAATGGTAGAGCGATATGCACGCAAAGAAATGAGCGAAAAATGGACACAACAAGCCAAATATGACGCTTGGTTAAAGGTAGAATTGGCAGCCGTAAAGGCTTGGAACAAACTCGGTTTTATCAGCGACGAAGACTGCGAAAAAATTTGCACCAAAGCCAAATTTGATGTCGATCGCATAGACGAAATCGAAAAAACCACCAAACACGATGTCATAGCATTTTTGACGAGCGTGAGCGAAAACCTAGGCGAAGAAAGCCGTTTTGTTCATTATGGCATGACAAGTAGCGACTGTATCGATACAGCTGTCGCCTTGCAGATAAAAGACAGCCTCAAACTTATCATCGACGATGTAAATTCGCTCCAAGACGCAATAAAAAGCCGAGCCTACGAGCACAAAAACACCCTAATGGTCGGCAGAAGTCACGGCATACACGGCGAGCCTATAACTTTTGGTTTGGTTTTGGCTATTTGGTATGACGAAATAGGTCGCGCTAGAGAGCTTTTGGAGCATGCCAAAAAAGTCATTAGCGTAGGCAAACTTTCTGGCGCCATGGGAAATCTAGCCCACGCACCGATAGAATTCGAAAAACTCACTTGCGAAAGTCTAGGACTAGGCGTCGCACCAGTATCAAACCAAGTCATACAAAGAGACCGCTACGCCCAAGTGATGAGCGCCCTAGCCTTGCTCGCTTCGAGCTGCGAAAAAATCGCCGTCGCTGTCCGCCATTATCAACGCACCGAAGTGTATGAAGCAGAGGAATATTTTAGCCCGGGTCAAAAGGGTAGCTCAGCCATGCCACACAAACGAAATCCGGTTTTGAGCGAAAATATCACCGGACTTTGCCGAGTTTTGCGCTCGTATGCGATCCCAGCCATGGAAAATGTCGCACTCTGGCACGAAAGAGATATAAGCCACAGCTCAGTCGAGAGATTTATCTTGCCAGATGGCTTTATTACGGCTGATTTCATGCTAATGCGTCTTACAAATTTGATAAAAAATCTCGTCGTTTATCCAGAAAATATGATGAAAAATCTAAATCTCACAGGCGGTTTGGTCTTTTCACAACGTGTCTTGCTCCAGCTCCCAAAACGCGGCATCACCAGAGAAAACGCCTACAAAATCGTCCAAAGAAACGCCATGAAAGTCTGGGCGGACTTGCAAGAGGGCAAAAAAGCCATAGACGAGCAAGGTCACAGCCTATTTTTACAAAATCTACTTGCTGATGAGGATTTGCAAAAAAGCCTAAACGCCGACGAAATCAAAGAGTGCTTTAACTATGATTATTACACGAAAAATGTCGATAAAATTTTTGATAGAGTTTTTGGAAAATTATCAAAATTTGCTTTTGAATTTAATTGATAGCATTTTAGTGACTTTAAAATTCTGGCTTAAAAGTAAAAAGTGGGGCTGAAACTCCACTTTTTTGCTTTTATCTTTCATTATTTTTTAACTTAAAATAATGTGAAATAAATTTCATTTTATTTTCTAGCTTTAATCCACTATGAACTCTAAGTTTTGTTTTTAAATGAGTAAATTCTGCTTCTAAGGCATTATTTGTTTTTTTGCTTTGCAATCCGTTGGGTGGCAAGTTTTCTACATTTTCATAAGTAAAAAAATGGTAAATTTCGCTTTAAAGTATAATCAGCCAAGCGTAATCTTCGATGTGTATAAATAAGCCTACCGTTCTCATTTATACTCTTTTCATTTAAAAAGTCTTTGTGCCTTTCTTGCTAACCTTCTAGTTCTTTTATAAAGCTTTGTTTGGATAGTCATTTGGATATGAACTTGGCAAATTTATAAAATGGTGTAGGTGCGATTATTTTAGCAAGTCCTTTAAAGCCATCACTTACTACCGCTTTTATATCATAGCCTTGTTCTAAGCACCATTTAAAGCCTAGTTTATAATCATCAAGAGTAACTTTGCGATTTATAAAATGCCACCATATAAATTTCTTTGATATAGCGTCTTTAAAGACTACTACGCCAAAACTTGTAGTATCTATTAAAAGTATTATTTCTTTGATGTTTTTTAGCTTTAAGGGCTTTGTTATTTGAATATGTTTTAAACTTCTTTGGATACTACTTAAACTCTTTTTATTTTCTTTTGCTAAAGTGCTTAAGATTTTCTTTTCT
>JAILCJ010000188.1 GCA_024680445.1 Campylobacter sp. | reverse complement strand
AGTAAAAATTTTTATCAAATTTGATAAAGTTTCTACTTTAAAAAAGAAAATTTTGCTAAAATACAAGAATTTTTTCAAATTGGATTTTTGAAAAAATATAAATCAAATTTGATTATTTTACACTAGAAATTTAAAGTAAATAAGGATAAAAATGAACGAAACAAATAGCGAAATTTTAAACAATTTACGGCAAATTTTAGGCTTAAATGATATGGAACATTTGAGTGAAAATAGCGGAAAAAATGCAAACATTTGTATAGAGATAGTCGATGACGGAAAACGTTCAAAACACCCTTATGCCGTGGTTAGCAACGCACATATACACAAACTAGACGCATTAGCACTTATAGAACTTACAAGACAAATTCCTATTGCCTTTAAAAACTGCGAATTTTCTTGCGAATTTATCATAAACAACCAAGATCCAGTAAATTTAGAAGTGGGACATTTAGAATTTGATGGTTGCCATTTTAAAAGTAGATTTTGCATAATCGCTTGTATTTTTAAAAAAACTTGCATATTTGAAGCTTGTATATTTAGTAGCAGAGCGGAATTTATAAATGTGGATTTTTTAGGTTTTACAAGCTTTTTTAGGTCTGCATTTTTGAAAATAGCAAATTTTGTAAATATAAATTTCACCTTTGTGCCAAATTTTTGTGCTTGCGTTTTGGAACGCGAATACAGAAAAATCGTAACTTTTTCAAATATCCAAATAGCAAACAACAAATTTGATGAGGTCAAAAAGACGCTAGAAACGGGCTTTAATATAGTTATGCGTCGTAAAAGCAAAATGATAGTGCGAAAAAATCTATCAAACAACAAGCAAGACGAGGATAAAATAAAAAAAGACGAGGCCATAGACATCTTGCAAAAACGTATAAGTTACCTTCGCTCATCGCAAGAAAGTATCTGTGAGATAAAAAGAAATTTCACCAAAAGAGATAACAAAATTGACGCCGGACTTTACAGACGCTTAGAACTTTATATAAGAGAACTCGTCCTTAGTGCAAGGTGCGAACTAATCAAACTAAAATCAAACAGTATCCTAAGTGCCAAGGGTTTGCTTGAAATGTTTTTTGAAAAAAAAGTCGTGGAATTTTACCGCAAAAGTAGCAACCACCATACGAAATTTCTGCCTATTTTAAACACCACGATTTTAATGGTAGTAAGCTATGGCTTGTTTTTATGGATAGCAAACAATGTTGCAGTGGATTATCACATTTATGCAGACGATTCAAAGTGGATATTTTACACACCTATAATCATTTTTTTAACTCCATTTTTGATAGGAAATTATTTTAGCATGATAGATAACAAAACCCGAAGCGTCGCCCTTTATGGCACATTTTGCATCCTGCTAGGAGTGGCATTTTGGATAGTTATGGGCGAACTTTTTAGCTATTTAATAAAATATATTTGTATTTTAAGTGCCATACTTAGCTATCTGGTGCTAAATTCGGTGCTTTTTGGTCTTATAAATCACTCAATTTACGCCGTTAGATACATAGCAAGTGCCTTTTCATACCTGCTTTTGATCTTTGTGATCTTGGTTAGTCCAAATATCTTAAACCCTATTTCAACAGCATTTGACAACAACGATATCATAGGCGATAAACTCGGCGATGTAGTTTCAAGACTAAACTCTGTCGAACTAAATGCCATTGCAAATATCATCCGCAAAGAAAATACACAAAAAAAATACGAACGTCCGCTTAATGTTATCAGAGAGTATCAAGAAGACATTTATGACAAAATTCAAGATATGCGAAAAAACGGATATGAAAATTACGATAAAAACACGGCAAGAAGTCTAGAAAATGTGTATAACGCTATCGGCATGGACTACACACTAGGTAGCGTAACAAGGGCAACTTTGCCTTTTTATATAGCTATCATGTTGCTTTGCATTTTTAGTCTATCACGCACCGGCAGACGCGCGTCCATCGTGCCTGAAAGCTGATTTTAACTTGGCTTGCAAATTTTGTAAGCCAAGATTTATTTTTCAAAGACCCTGTGGATTTTTTTACTCTTTTGTAAATTCTATAAATTTAAATCTCTCGCCTAAAAAGCTTGGAGAAGTAAGAAATTTTGTTTGTTTTGTGAAGTTATCAAAGACGTTTTTATCGGCTTTTTCAAGGATAATTTTGCCTATATCATCTAGTCCAAAAAGTTCTATCAAGGCGACATTTTGCTTGCAAAAATTACTCATTTTCAAATCAAATTTGCCAAATTCATCACTCAAAAAACAAAAAGGCACATCATAAGTCATATCGCATTTGCCAAAAATTTCACCAAGTGGTGTTTCAAAAGGACTTTTGACGCTATGTTTTTCATATATTCTAAGGCTAAAATCTCCACGAAAATCCCACTGCCCATAGTCAAAACTAAGAAATTTAAGTTTTTTTGCACTTTTTTGCAAAGAGGCTGCAAATTTGGCAAAAGATAGTGGAATTTCGCCTTTATTTATCTTGTAAATTTGACAAATTTCAAGCAAATTTTCATCCGCCCTATCCCAAAAAAGTTTAAAATTTTCATCAACAAAAAGCATTTTATCGCCGTCTACAAGCTCTGGTGCAAAGCTATCAAAAAGTTCATTGCTTATAAAAAATGCTTCATCAAATTTGCAATCATCAAAAGTTTCGTGCCAAGTAAATTTTTCGTCCATGCCAACGCTTTCAAGCATTTGACGCTGTTTTTTGCGTAAAATTTCATGCGGTTCTATGATATGAAATTTCAAAGTTTGCAAAAGTTCTGGACGCAAAGTAAAAATTCCGCTTACAAAATCCCTCATCAAATATCCCTCGTTTGCACCGATTTCAACGATATTTGCATATGGAGTAAAGAAATTTTTATCTAGTAGTTTTAAAAAATAGTTTGCGTGTAAAACACCAAAAAGATAGCCCACGCTAACGCTAGTGTAAAAATCGCCTTTTTTGCCGATATCTACGCCCTTTGCATAATAATTATCATGCAACCAAGACGAAAAAAATTCACTAAATTTCATACGTTTCGTGGGCAAATTTATCAAATTTGATCAAGAGTTTTGCGAAGTCTTACAAAACCTTGAAAAATTTCTTTTTTACTAATATTTAGCGGTGGTAAGAATCTCAAAGTATCTTTGCCAGATCTAAGCACCAAAAGCCCATTTTTAAGCGAATTTGAAACGATAATAGGCAAGTTTTTTTCATCACTTAAAACAAGTCCTAACATCATGCCAATACCGGTTTTTTCTTTAAAAATTTGCGGATAATCCACAAGTAAAGCGTCAAGTTCGGCATTGAAATTTTCGCTTATTTCTTGCAAAATACCGCATTTTTTAAGCCTTTTTAGCTCTTTAAGTCCAGCCAAACCGGTCGCAGTAGCCATAAAATTACCACCAAAAGTTGAGCCGTGATCGCCCGGAGCAAAGATATCTTTTCTGCTTACGCAAGCACCTATGCCGACGCCGCCGCCCAAACCTTTGGCAAAGGTAATGATATCTGGCTTGATATCGTAAAGTTTACTCGTTACAAACTCACCCGTTCTATACACGCCACATTGAACCTCGTCTGTGATGAGTAACAATTCACGTTTTTTAAGCGTTTTGGCAAGTTTTTTAACCTCATCTTTATCAAACGCCATTATACCGCCCTCGCCTTGAACAAGCTCTATCATGACAGCAACCGTATTTTCACTGATATTTGCTATAACCTCATCTATGCTGTCGTAAAATTTAAAGCCCGGCGTATATGGAGCAAAGGTTTCTGGGTGAAATTTATCTTGTCCAGTCATCGCCAAAGTCGCCAAAGTACGACCATGAAATGATTTGCCAAGAGAAATTATCTCAAATTTTTTCTTTTCAAAATGCGTTGTGCCGTATTTTCTAGCCAATTTTATAGCGCACTCGTTCGCTTCTGCACCAGAGTTGCAAAAAAACGCATAAGTATGATAACCAAGCTGTTTAGATATCTCCTTTGCCAAGGCTTCTTGCGGTTTTATATGATACAAATTTGAGCTATGCATAAGCATTTTTGCTTGTTTTTGAGCGGCATTTACTATCTTTTTATGAGCGTAACCAAGAGCATTTACGCCGATACCAGCCGCAAAGTCTATATAATCCTTGCCGTTTTCATCAAACAAAGTAGCTTTTTTACCATATTTAAAAGCAACATCAAATCTCGAATAATTATTCATCAAATACATTTTTCAATCCTTAAACATAGGCAACGACCAGCCACGATAAAACGCAAACATCCTTATGGTGATACCAGCCGCCAAAAGCACAAGTAAAAACGCTATGTGCGTAAGCCCAGCTAGCCACATTAGATAATACACAACGCCAACGCCTATACTAATCGTCCCATAAAGTCCGGTACTTAAAAACCACGGAACTTCATTTAGCAAGATATCTCTGAGTATCCCGCCACCAACGCCGTTAAAAAACGCTATCAGAGCGACACCAAAAACATTAAGATTAAAGTCACAAGCCACCATGGCACCGACTATCGAAAAGCACACAACATCTATCGCATCGGTAAAAACAAAAACAAAATTTTTTGCCAGTGCATCTTGTTTTTTGTGAATTTTTGTAATCTTCGCCACTATAAAAACCACAATGAGTATCATAGGTGGAAAATAATGCGTAAAACTATAAACCGGTCGTCCAACCATCATATCACGCAAAATTCCCCCGCCAAGTCCGGTTAAAAAAGCCGAGATAAATATCCCAAGCCAATCGCAACCTTTTTTGACGCCAAAAAGATAACCGCTAAGAACAGCCGAAGCTATACCGACATACTCGAAAAATAAGATGATTTGCAAATTTAACCTTTAAAAATTCGGTGAATTTTATCGAAATTTATCTTTAATCTTCAAGTTCTTGTTTAAACATTTCTTCGTTAAAGTTTTTGCCAAGATACTCACAGGCCCTTTTTGCGTCTATGTGAGCATTTTCAAAACAGCTTGTAGCGCCGGGACTTGGTGTCATATTAAAACTTATACCCTCATCAAAGATAGTAGCTTCGCCAAGCAAAAGTTCTCCAGCTTTTTTGTCTATAACTTGCGGTCTAACTCCGCCAAAACCCTTAGCATAATAAATATCGTCTATGCTTAGCGAAGGCACGATTTTACGAGCGTCTTGAACAAAAAGTTTTTTATTTATAAATGGAATTTCAAATGCAAAATTTTTAAGCACATAGTTTCTGATATCGCTATCTTTCATTAACGAGAAAAAGACTTTTATCACGCTGGTGTCGAAATTTAGGGTTTGTAAAAACTCAAAAAATGACGAACAGCCATGATAACGTTCAAGTTTTGGCATAACAAGGGCAGTCGGTCCAAAACGAGTGCAACCATCGGCTAAGATATCTGGATCGCCATGAAGTGCAGCAAAAGGAAGTTTTGGGTTTTGCACCATATAAACCTTGCCTTTTAAAAGGTGTTGTTTGCTTAGATAAAAACTACCAGCGATAGGCAAGCACGAATACTGCAAACCTATACCCATTTTGTGTGCTAGATACAAAGAATGTCCCCCAGCACTTACAACAACATAGTTTGCGCTAAAACTTTCGCCATTTTTTGTGGCTATATAAAAAACATCGCCGACTTTTTTTATAGAGCTAACACAGGTATTTAAAAATATATCTGTCGTCTTGCCGCCCTGCTCTTTGGCGTTGTTTGCCAAACTTTGACTAATGCAAGCATAATCAACCGTTGTAAATTCGCCACTGCTAACACCCATACCAACGACATTTTCAGGTCTATCACCATTTTTTTCAGCATTTAATATGATGTTTGGCTCGATTTGTCTTAGTTTGTCTTTATCAAAAAATTCAAGATAAGTGTAAAGATCTTTAAACTCTTCATAACGATTTTTTATATATTCGCACTCTTCGTCACCAACGCCGATAGCCATTTTTTGGTGAGAAAAAACAAATTTGTTTTCATAGCCGTATTGAAGGGCGTATTTAACGACCATGCGAGCGGTTTTTTTGACCTTTTTTGCCTTTTCAAGAGTGTAATTTGTCTCGATATCACCGCAATGTATAGTTTGAGAGTTGCCTCTACCATTTGAATTTAAAGATGCCAAAGTATCATACTTTTCCAAAAGTGCGATACTTGAAACGTCCGAATAACGCGCCATCTCATAAAAAAAGGCGGTCGCCGTGATACCACCACCTACAACAATCACATCATAATGCTTTTGCATTTTTAAAACTCCAAGAAAAAAATTTCTGTATTTTGCCAAGATTTG
>JAILCJ010000166.1 GCA_024680445.1 Campylobacter sp. | reverse complement strand
GAATCGTTAAATTTATAGGCTAAATTCAAAACTGATTTATCAAATTTGGATAATATAAGTTTTTTAAAATTTTGTATAGTAAGCAAAATTATTGAGTCGTAATCATCAAATTTGATGATAATTTATCAAATTTAATGATTTATCGATGAAAAAATTTAAGGGGAAAAAATGGATACTGGTGTTTTGGCGATGATGCTTTTTGTTTCGATAATGCTCGGTGCTTTCGGGCTTTTTGGGGTGATTTGGGGCATAAAAAATCATCAATTTGAGGATTATAGAAAGTTTCTTGATGGCACAAAATACGATGATGAGGATGCATTGAACGAGGCTGCAAAGCTAGAACAACGTAAAAAAGAAACCTTGGCAAAAAAGTCAAGTCAAGCTTATGGGCCACCTGATTAAAATTGCAAATTTGTGTAAAATCGTAACAAAATTCAAGCTTATATAAATTTTAATAAATTATTTTATTTTTTTTACTTAAATTTCTGTGATAATGTTACTAAAATACTCATAAAAATTTAAAAAATTAAAAAAATTTTAGTTTAACATTTTTTGTTGGTTTTCCTAGTCTATAATTTTTTTAAGCCAAAAGGCTAAATCAACAAAAAAGGAAACAAAATGAAGTTTAAATTTCTTTCAAGCATCGTGCTAAGTGCAAGTCTTGCTACATCGGCTTTGGCGGCTGATAAGGTCTATACCATCAAATTTTCTCATGTCGTCGCAGCTCAAACTCCAAAAGGTAAAGCTGCTGATTTCTTTGCTAAAAAAGCCGAAGAACTTAGCAACGGCAGACTTAAAGTTCAAGTTTTCCCATCTGCTCAACTTATAGATGATGATAGAGTTTTTGGCGCATTGAAAATGGGTAATGTCCAAATGGCAGCACCGAGTTTTTCAAAATTTACGCCTATCGCACCAGAATTTCAACTTTTTGATTTGCCGTTTATTTTCGCAAACGACACACATTTGCATAAGGTACAAGACAGCGAAGTCGGGCAAATCATAAAAGATAAAATCGCTGCAAAGGGCTTTGTGGCACTTGATTATTGGGACGCTGGATTTAAACATTTTAGTTCTAGCAAAAAAGCTATCGTTACCCCAGCAGACGCAAACGGACAAAAATTTAGAATCATGAGTTCAAAAGTGCTTGAAGAACAAGCAAAAGCAGTTGGTTTAAATCCGCAAGTTACGCCATTTTCAGAGGTGTATTCTGCACTTCAACAAGGCGTTGTTGATGCAACAGAAAACCCGCTTTCAAACTTTTATAACTCAAAATTCCATGAAGTTCAAACATCTTTGACTCTCTCATCACACGGATATTTGGGCTATCTTGTTATAGTTAGTGACAAATTTTGGAAAAGTTTGCCAGATGATTTAAAAGATGTGGTTAAACAAGCCATGAAAGAAGCAACCGCTTATGAACGCGAAGAAACTACAAAAGAAGACGAAAGAGTCATAGGCGAGCTTAAAAAATACATACAAAGCGGTAAAACACTTGAAATCATCGAACTTACAGACGCTCAAAAAGCCGAGTGGCAAGAGGCTATGAAGGGTGTTTATCCTAAATTTTATGATGTAATAGGCAAAGATTTGATAGAAAAAACCATCAACGCCAAGTGAGTCTGAAATGCTAAAATTTTTTCAGATACTTGATGTTGGCATAGCAACGGTAAATAAAACCATAGCCGTCGTCGGCATAGCGGCTGGGACGCTCTTGGCTTTTATAAATGTTGTTATGCGTTATGTTTTTAACAGTGGTTGGTCGTGGGCTGGCGAGGCGACGAATTACCTTTTCGTGTGGTCGGCGTTTTTTGCTGCGGCTTACGGCTTTAAAAAGGGAATTCACATTTCAGTTACTATACTTATAGAGAAATTTCCGCCAAAACTTGCAAAGGCTTGCCTGATTTTTGCAAACATATTGACGACTGTATTTTTACTTTTTATAGTCGTTTACGGCATCGAGTATTTGCAAATGATGCATGAGTTGAATTTTATGAGTATAGACCTTGGGGTTCCGCAGTGGATACCTATGCTAGTGCTTCCGGTGGCGTTTTTGGGTGCAAGTTACAGGGCTGGTGAAAAGATTATACAGATATCAAAAACCCCAGCCGAAAATGTTGTTAAAAATGCCGAAGACGAGCTGGTGCATGACGCAGTAGAAAAGAAATAGGGAGATAAAATGAGCATTGCATTTTTGTTTATTATGCTTTTTGGGCTTATGCTAATTGGCGTGCCAGTGGCTATCTCCCTTGGTACAAGCACGGTTTTGACTATGATATTTTTCACCGAGCTTGATATCTCGACTATACCGCAGCTAATTTTTGATGGGATAAATAAATTTTCTCTCATGGCGATACCTATGTTTATCTTGGCTGGAAATTTACTAAGCAAGGGTGGTTCGGCAAGAAGAATCATAGATTTTGCTAAGTCTATGGTCGGACATTTGCCGGGCGGTTTGCCTATGAGTGCGATTTTTGCTTGTATCATTTTCGCTGCCGTTTCTGGTAGTTCGCCAGCAACCGTTGTTGCGATAGGTTCGATAATGTTTGGAGCGATAAAAGAGGCTGGATATCCGAAAGAATACGCTATCGGCGGCATTACAACCGCTGGTTCACTTGGAATTCTTATACCGCCTTCTGTTGTTATGATAGTTTATGGCGTAACGGCAGAAGTTAGTATAGGTAAGCTTTTCATGGCTGGCGTTATGCCAGGAATTTTGCTTGGTTTTATGATGCTTATGCAAACTTATCTTGGTGCAAGAAGGCTTGGATTTAGAGCTGGAAAAGCAGAGCCTTTTATGCAAAGAGTTAGCAAATTTGGTAAAGCTTTTTGGGCTTTGCTTATCATCGTCGTTGTTATAGGTGGAATTTATGGTGGAATTTTCACTCCAACCGAGGCGGCGGCGGCGAGTGCGGTTTATGCGCTTGTGATCTCGCTTTTTGTTTATAAAGACATCAAAGTTAAAGACCTTTGGAATATCTGCTTGGATTCGGCGCTCACGACTTCTATGATATTTTTTATCATCACAAATGCCGTTGTTTTCGCTTATCTTTTAACCAGCGAGCAAATTCCGCAAATCATTGCCGATGCTATGCTTAACGCCGATATCGGTAAAATCAGCTTTTTAATCATGGTAAATATACTTTTGTTTATCATGGGGCAGTTTATGGAGCCATCATCAGTTGTTATGATAATGGTGCCTTTGCTTTTGCCGATAGCTACGACACTTGGCATAGACCCTATACATTTTGGCATTTTGCTTATCGTAAACATGGAGATAGGCATGATAACGCCACCAGTTGGCTTAAATCTTTTTGTTTCTAGCGGATTGACAGGCATGAAGCTAAAAGATGTCATCATGGCTTGCTTACCGTGGACGCTAACCCTTTTTGTAGGGCTTATACTCATCACTTATATACCGCAAATTTCTTTGTGGCTACCAAATATGATGTATGGCGGCTAAAAATTTTAGAGTGCTTTTTGGCACTCTAATTTGTGTTAAAAGATTAAAATATCACAAGTCTTGCTTTGGTATAATTTCGACTTGTTATAACTTATTACCACCCATAAATTAATTTATGTAGTTCGCTTTCATGAGAAAAAATCGCTTTTTTGTCGGTTATTTTCTCCCAAGCCTCCATAAAATATTCTTTAGTCTCGATATTGCTTAAAAATTTTCCAGCTTCTGTATTAATCAAAAGTCTGGGCATAATGATAAAAAGCGGGGCTGAAACTCCACTTTTTTGCTTTTATCTTTCATCATTTTTTAACCTAAAATAATGTGAAATAAATTTCATTTTATTTTCTAACTTTAAACCGCTATGAACTCTAAGCTTAGTCTTTAAATGAGCAAATTCTCTATCACAAGCCATTATCAGTTTTTTTGCTTGCAACCCGTTGGATGGACAAATTTTTTACTCATTTTTTTTATGCTCCTTAAACCATGAATTTAAGGGGCATTATAGCATTTTTCAGCCCCATTTTTTTACAATTAAGTTTTTATTAGGACTTGGGTTTGCTTGAAGTTAAATGAAAAATAAAATGACTTTAAAGTGTTATTATTTGTAGGGGCCTAAAAGTGACTAAATAGGAATTGTGGTGGGCTCACTAGCCACCTAATTATATGGCTAGAATATCGATAAAATCGGCATTTAAGATTTTTTTATAAAATTTTGTACAAGGGTTTGTACAAGGTTTGTTAGTCGTGCCTTGATATTTTGTTATACAAACTTTATATAATTCCTATCGGTTTTGGCTCGTTTGGTTCTGAATGCTCGATTATAGCTAAAATTCATATCTAAATCAAATTCTAGCTCATCTCACGCCAAATTTATTAATTCAAGGTCTTTTTCATCAAATGAAAAATTTATTAATTCAAGGTCTTTTTCATCTAGCATTAGGTCAAGGTCTTTTTTTGAGACAATATAGTCAATTTGGCTAACTATCTTTTTTATTTCCTCTTTTTCGTTTGGGTCTGTTGGTATGGCTTTGGATAGCTCTTTTTCAAGCTCGGCTTTCATTTTAGCAAGTTTGGTAGGCTTCATCTGCATATCAACTCCTTATTATTCGATTTTTCTGTGAGTATAGCAAAAAAATAATTGAAATGCGTTCTTGTTGCTTATCGCCTTAATTATGCGTTACCTATTCAGTCATTTATGCATTATCTTATCATAGCAATATTTTTATTAAAGTTCGTATTATTCAATATTAAGGCTATATGTGGGTTTAGTCATTTATTCTTATTTTAGTGATACTTATTTTTGTTGCTTTTCTTATATGCTATTTTTTACAAAAAGCCTCGATAGGGTCATATTGCTAAATGGCTAGATAAAAACAGAAGTTTTTCTATATTAGAGATTTTTTTTGCAAAGTCTATCTAGGCTAGTGCGTATGGGGCTTGGCTCGTGTTTTGAAAAAGTCAAAAAACCCCCATTTAAGCTAAATTGGGCTTTCAACCATTATCACCTATCAAAAAGCATAATTCAGCCCTTATTTTTGGGCTTTGTAGCTCATTTTTGGCTTTTTTGTCGTAAAATCTCACTCTTTGCAAAATTCCGTTTATTGGTTTGGCGTCCGCTTTTATGTCGCTCTGAATATAGTAAGTGCTAGTGTCTTGATATCTTTGCACTTTTGCACTACTTAGGCTTTGCAAATAAGGGGCTGTCTGATATATGTAGTCTTGGTTTATTTCGCCTTGCTCGGCATAGTCAAGGGCATAATCAAAGCTTTTTAGCCTTATATTGTGCCTAGCCTTTGAATAATCGGCATATTTGAATAAAAAGCTTAAAATCTGCCTTGTGTGTTTGTCTAGTGCTAGTGGCGTGTCGCTCTTGCTGTCGTATTGAAATAGTCCGTGTATCTCAAAATACATTCGCTCATCTAAACGAAGTCCGCCTATTTTACGGCATAAATTTAGTGTATCGGTAGAGTGGTAGGCGTATGCGTTTATTTTAGCCGATATCTTGCAAGTGTAGGCTTGTTTGGGCGTTTGTTCGCTATATATATCGGCTAGGGTGTAATGGCGTGAATTAAAGCTCGTTTGGGTAAAATCTAGGCTAAATTTATCGTGTAATTCTCGCTTGATTTTTTCAAAAAAGCTCTTGGTGATGATAAATCTTAGGCTATCAATACCGCCAAAATTGGGCTTTTTAAATTGTTCTATGTTTGCGTGTAGGTAGTATTCGTTATTTTCGCCTATGGCTTTATAAAGGCTAGGCAAAATGGATAAATTTGGGTATAATTTCATTGCTTGAATTAGGGCGGTAAGATTTTAGCCGATTAACCACCCTATGATTTTTTAATTAAAAAATCTCTTATACGCATTTATGAGGGTTTTGTTTTCCTCTATAAATGCTATGAGGGATTTAATTTTTTCAATTAAATTTTTATCCTCCATATCTATGAAATATTGCTTATATTTCATTTTTAATTCTTGGTTTGTTTTCCACTCTCCTAAAATATTTAAGCCGTAGTTCCGCCTTAAATCGCCTATAATATCTTTTACACTATTAGTGCGAAATTTAGCCGTGTCGTGGTTTGTAATTTTTTCACCACGACTTAATGATTTTAAAATCAAAATCGCACTTGTTTTGCTCCCTCTTATAGCATAAATGCGGTTATTCGCTTTCTCCTCTTTACTAAGCCTGAAAATGTTAATAATATTATTCATTTTTCGCCCCCTTGTTCGGTTACTAAGCCTAATTTAGCATTAACCTCATCGAGGTTCCATAGCAAAATACTTTTACTAAGTCTTTTAGGTTGAGGTAATTTGCCGTCTCTTTTGTAGTATCGCCATAGCGTAGCTTGACTGATACCGCCTAAATACGCCCTTAGTTGCTTGGCGTTTAGCCATTTTATATTTTGATTTTCCATTTGAAAATCCTTTTTTTTTTAAATTTGCTTTCAAGCTCGTTTTAGTTCGTGCTTAAAAACATATGAAATTATAATAAACGGTTTTTGTAAAAAAATGAAGTTATTTTTGCTGAAAGTGCGTATATATCG
>JAILCJ010000152.1 GCA_024680445.1 Campylobacter sp. | reverse complement strand
TCTTTGATATAGGAAGTGTATAAATTTTGTGTTTTATTTTTCTTTTTTACTACAAATCTTTTAAGGCAAATTTTGCATTTAAACCTTTGATTTTTACTAGAATTTTTACCATCTTTTTTAATTAAAAAACTGCCACAATTTGGACAAATTTTTTACTCATATTTTTTTATACCCCTTAAACAATGAATTTAAGGGGCTATTATTGCATTTTCAGCACCCGTTTTTGACCATTAAGCCAAAATTCGAGGAAGTTGCATATATCTAATTTTTCATTGATATAATCATATTTTTAAACTCTTTTTTAGAGGCAAATTAAATTAAACTTTAGATTAAATATTTTGCCCCAAAATCTGGGGCAAAAGTTAGAATTGACAAAAATTATTTTGCTGCTGTGGCTGCATTTAAAGCCGCATTATAGTCTGGCTCGTTTGCGATATCAGCACAAAGCTCTTTATAAGTTATAAGACCTTTTGAATCTATAACAAAAACCGCTCTGGCGTTTAGTCCTGCAAGTGGACCTTCATCGATGAGAAGTCCGTATGATTTTGCGAATTTTTTATTGCGAAAATCGCTAGCAGTTTTAAGATTTGCTATGCCTTCTGTCGTACAGAAACGACCCATGGCAAAAGGCAAATCCATAGAAACAACGACAACTTCGGTGTTTGCAAGTTTTGCTACTTTTTCGTTAAATTTTCTAGCCTCGCTAGCACAAACCGGCGTGTCAAGAGACGGTACGGCAAGGACAACTTGAACTTTGCCGTTTGCATTGCCTACATTTACATCGCTCAAATCAGCACCTGCAAGTGTTACAAGCGGTGCTTTATCGCCTACATTTGGCACTTCACCAACTAATTTTACGGCTGTGCCTTGGAATTTTACTTCTGTCATAATTTATCCTTTTTAAGAATTTTTGCTGATTATAGCCAAAGGCGGGTAAATTATTTGTAAGAAGCCAAAATTTCACAAAAATTTTAAGCATTTTTTTAAAAATTGAGTAAATTTAACTCAAAATTATTCATCAAATTTGATATTTACCAGTCTATTATTTCCAAATTTACAAATTTTAAAAATCCACAGGGTGAATAAAATCAAATTTAAAATGCCCATTTTATGAAACTAAAACTTAACTTGATAAAGTTTTTTAAAATTTAAAAATAATATTTTTATTACAATTTCAATTTTTCTTAGTATAATTTGCACCTATACCAAATTTTAAGGCAGAAAAATGAGTGCAGAAATTAAACTAGCAGATAATACTTTGATCACCTCAAAGACCGATCTAACAGGACGAATCACCTATGCAAATCGTGATTTTTTACGATATGCCGGCTATGAACTCAAAGAAATTTTGGGCGTTCAGCACAACATTGTTCGCCACAAAGATATGCCACGAGCGGCATTTTGGCTACTTTGGGAACTTTTAAAGAAAAAAGAGGAATTTTTCGGTTTTGTCAAAAACAAGGCTAAAAACGGCGATTTTTACTGGGTTTTTGCCAACATTACGCCCTCTTTTAACGACAAAGGCGAGGTCGTGAGTTACTACTCCGTGCGTCGCAAACCAAGTAAAAATGGCGTTAAAACCGCCGAAGAAATATACGCCGAGTTATTAAAAGCAGAAGGCGAAAAAGGCGATATAAAAGCCGGTGTCAATCGCCTTTTAGAACTACTTGGGGGTGCTGACTACAACGAATTTGTGTTAAATTTACAACTCGGAGGTGCACAATGATAAGCTTGTATCTAATCATAGGAATTTGTATAGCAGGTGCGATTTACGCCATAGTTGCTGCAAACTACATAATAGCTCTACTCTTTGCGCTCGCAGCCATAGTAGCAATTTTTAGCATTTATAAAAACCTCGATCAAGAACAAATTTTGATCAAACTAAATTCCTTGATCGAAAAAATGAAAAATGGCGATTTTGAAGGCCGTATGATATACACAAAAGCCCCAAATGCCATGCTAGAAAACATTTGCGGCAACCTAAATGACACCATAGATGGACTTGAGGCCTATCTCCGTGAGGTAAATACAGCCATCGCATGCTCAAATGCACGAAAATTCCACCGCAAAGCCTTGCCGCAGGGGCTAAACGGCATATTTGCAAAAAACATTGACTTTGTAAATTCATCTTTAAAATTTGTCGAAAAACAAAGCAGGGATCACTACAAAAACTTGCTATTTTCTAAACTTTTAAATGTCAGCCTCGATAGTCAGTACGGCAACCTAAATAGCATTTCATCTGGCTTAAACACAGATGTAACCGTGCTTGGCAGAGTTAGAGAAAGTGCGGAACTCATAAACAAAACCTCAGAACAAAACATGAAAAACGCCATAGAACTTTCAGACGATGTAAATGAACTCGTGCAAATGGCGAACAACTCGGCAAACATCATCTCAACCTTCGTGCAAAATTCAGCCAGCATCATAAGCGTGGTCGATAGCATCAAAGACATTGCCGATCAAACAAATTTGCTTGCCCTTAACGCTTCTATCGAAGCCGCTCGTGCAGGCGAACACGGCAGGGGTTTTGCCGTCGTTGCAGACGAAGTGAGAAACCTTGCAGAGCTAACTCGCAAAAGCACAGCTGAAATCAGCGCAGCGATAAATGTAATGAAACAAGACTTTGATAATATCACTTCAAGTAGTGAATCGGTTCTAAATATCGCAAACGAATCAGTCTCAAAAATCGCAAACTTCAACGATGCCTTCAAAGACTTGGCACAATGTGCGGCGACAATAGACGATGATTTTTCAAAATTTGCTAAAAATTTGACACTAAATATCATCAAAATCGATCATATTTTGTATAAAAGTAGCGTTTATCTAGGTTTAAATGACGCAGAAAAATACGATGACAGCATAGATCCGATATCAAAATTCACACTTGATGATAAGATCAAAGCCTTCTTGTCACAAAAAGTTAGCGAAGAAGAAATAGAAAAAACCAAAAGTGCTCTAAAAGATAGCGTAAATCATGCCATCAATCTTTCTAAACAATACATAGACGCAAAAGAATACGAACAAATCAGCGCCGATATCTCAAAAGTAGAAGAACTTAGCAAAAACATAGTTGCTAAAATTTAAATACTTGCTTAGCCTTTTTTGGCTAAGCAAAATAAATTCAATCTTTAAGTTATTAAAATAAATTAGACTAAACATGATTATATTTGTAAAAAAATTAAAGTATATCACTCCTAAGTTTTTCTAATAAGTATAGTGTAATATAAATTTGTCTATGAACTCATAACTATGAAAGAAGTTGAAAAAACTATAAAAATTACAAAATTGATAAGAAACTTTAAAAGTAATAAAAGTCAAAAAGCACTTTGAGCCTAAATTATAAATGAGAGAGTATTTTTATCGCTCTCTCATTATGCCAAATTTTAAAATTTATAACTATAACCTAAATAAGCACCAATGATATTAACATCATAATCTGCTTTATCTTCGCTGTATTTTGATTTTTCAGCCTTTACACCAAATTCAACTTCATTATGCTCATCAAAGCTATAAGCTGCACCTATTTTACCGCCATAAACTACGCCATTATTATTGCCATAATTTGAAAAATTTCTACCAATTATTTTTGTGCTAATTTCTGCATCTATACGAGAAAAACCTACATATGCACCTATAACAGCTTTAAGATCTGTAGTAATATTAGGTGTCCAATCGGCACCTGCTACTAATTTGTGTATTTTCCATGCTATTTTAGTATTTAAATTTGATATAATTTTATCTTTTGCCTCTGTTTGATAATAATACCCTCCATAAACTTTAAACATATCAAAATCATAACCACCTTTAATGCCTAATTCTGTATTTTTATCTTTAGCCTTTTGAATATTTGATATTTCATTAGTAGATAAATCAAATTCTGATTTAAAATTATATCCAACATCTACACCTATAAAGGCACCATTAGCAAAGGCAAAACTAGCAAGCAATGAGCTAGCAATAAAACTTTTTAAAACTAAATTTTTCATTTTTTCTACTTTTAAAAACATAGCATTATAATCTTATTATACTTAAGCATATATTAAATAAAAAAATAATAAAATTTATATATTTACAAACGAATATAAACAAGAAACTTTAACTAAAATAAATCTATCTTTTCTCGCAGATCTTAACTTCGTTTATCAAAAACTCATAAACTCTTTGCTGAATTAAAATTTCATCTTCACTGCCACTCATTAGTCGCCTAAGGTGAGAAAAATCAATCTTACTAGCAAAACGACGATAATTTTTTAAATCCTTGTCTATGCTAAGCAAAAGCGTATCTAAGGTAAGATGATCTTTTTTCTTAACCTTTGCGACATATTCTTTTGTGGTTTGAATAAGAACATTTTTGCGACTTTCATCTTTATCATAAATTTCTGTAGCAATATCAAGTAAAGGCGTGTAATCATCATCATTTGGTTCATTTTTTGCAGAAATGATCGCAGCAAAAATTTTTGCTCTAAATTCTAATGATTTGTGATGATAAACCAAAAACTCTCGAAAAGTCGCTAAAAAACGAAGTTTAAAACCCATTTTTACCCCTACAGTAATTTCAAATTTTCATAAAATTCTTTGTCGAGTTTAAGCTTTTTGACAAAATGTTTTAGTTCTTTATCTAAATCATTTTCTAAAAAATAATGATAAATTCCAGCTCTTATAAGCATATCGTCGTGATAAATTTTATCTTCATCAACATAAGCGATATCACGCAAAAATTGGGTATATGAAGCAAAAAATTTCACAAATTTTTTCGTATCTATCGCCGTGATCAAATTTAAAATGGTTATACCTGCTAAATTTAGTTCATGTGTAACTGGTAAACATATAGCAGATGTTATCTCACTAGAAACAAATTTTATATCTGCCTTTTTTAGGCACCTTTTCAAAGTTGCTTGATAAATCTCGCTTTTTAGCAACTTTGCAACATCAAAGCTATCTATCATAACTATCCTTTTACTAAGATTTAAGCATTTTTTTTATATCATTTCAGTCGCTCTCTCTTAGACCTGTGCAATGCTATTTATGGGCACCGCTTCAGGGTGGGAACACAGCAGAGCACCTATATTTGGTGTGTGCCGCAGTCATCTGAGAGAGGGTCTGAAAGCTCAAAATACTTATTAAATTTCTCGCAAATTTCAAAAAAATTCACACCTTCGACGCTTTGTTTCTCCTTAAAATTTTCATACATATTTTTAAAACCTTCGCTTAATTCTTTGGATTTTACTCCATAGCTTATAGAAATTCCAGCCTCGATATAAGCAGCAAGTTTATCACAATATTTAAGTGCTTTGCCATCTATAGCGTTAAAATGGTCTTCATTTACGCTTTGCATACTGGCGTTAAACGCTATGATATGTTTATCAAAAATTCGATTTTCAAACTCGTCTTTTATAAATTTATCGCCATCTTTGCGTATGCCAAGTATATAAGAAAATTCTTCTTTAAAATTTTCTGGCACAAAAGGTAAAATTTTCTCGTCTATCAAACGCATTTCATAATCGCTTATGATCTCATTTAGCCCTTTTACACCATATTTTACTGGACTTATGATATCACGAGTTAAACTTTCTGGTAAATCATGAAATAGGGCACAAAAGAAGTTATTTTCAAGTCTTTTTGCACAAGCTCCAACTTTAAGAGAATAAAAATAGCTAAAAATCGCAACTACAAGCATATGACCAAGCACCGCAGTTTCTGGTATACGCGGAGTTTGTGCCCAACGTTTTTGAAAACGAAGTCTACCGCTAAGATCTACTATACGAGCTAATTTTTGATTCATAGCGATTTTACGCACTCCAATAAGTTCGTAATAATCTTCAAGTTCTTCATCAACTTTGCTTTTTAGCTCATCTATATCACTTAAAAACTGACTAGTTTGATAAACTATGCTAAATTCCCATCTTGTAGCAAGATAACTAGCCGCTTTTAGTATCAAACGTTCTTTTTCATGTTTTTTGTCGGTTTTACCAAGATAGTTTTTTAATCTATTAAAAAATTCGCCATTATCTATGTCGGCAACGACTGATTCAAGCTCATTTAACACCCAGCTATTGACTTGCTTTTTTTTGCTTTTTTGTATGTAGTGAAAAACATCAGGACGAATATCTGTAACAACAACACGGCTTAAAAACTCGAAAATTCCTGCTTCAATAATGTAGTTTAAATCTATATCTTTTTCAAGTTTAGCTATAAAATAAGCAATAATAAATTTATGTGCTTGTTTGTCAAGTTCAACCAAATTCGCCATTTTTGGATAATCGTTCCAACGTGAAATACAAGCAGATTTGAAAATATGTTCAACAAGCTTTGGAGTTATCATTTTTTATCCTGATTTTTCTTTACAACTTTTGCTTTTGTATCTGCAAAAACCGGGGTTCTTAACCCTTGTCGTGGAGCTTTTTTAGCTGTTTCATCTTTATTTGTTTTTTTGCTTTTATTCAAATTTGATGAAGTAGTTTTGGATTTTGAATTTTTGCTTTTTAAAAAATCACTTTTTTGAAATTTTGAATTTTCTTGCTTTTGAAGTAAGTTTTCATTTTTTAAAGCAAAATTTTTATTGATTTGTTCTGAATTTATTTCGATAAGAGTATGAACATTTCCACGAGGATTAAAATCACCAGTGATTTTCATAAATTTTGGTTTTAATCTATC
>JAILCJ010000120.1 GCA_024680445.1 Campylobacter sp. | reverse complement strand
TATAGCAAATTCTCCAAAATTTGTAAATTTTAGAGAATTTATAAGATTTATTTTAGCTTAATGGGTAAAACATTGAGAAGTTGTAGCGATTTGAGTTAGTTTCTATTTTATAAAACCTACCATTAAATTCTTTTAGCAGTTTTTTTAGGGCATTTATCCCACAAATTTCTACTTCATCTATCTTGGCTTGGCGTTTTATCTCATTTACGAGGCTTTGCATATTTGTTCCATTTGGATTTTGGGCGATGATTTCTTTTGCATATTCTATGGCTTGTGATTGTTTGTCATTCATCGCATATACAAAAAAATCATCAAATTCAATGCTTAAATTTGCAGTATCTATTATCACGGCTTGTGGCTTTGTGTCATCTCTTTGTTTCATTGGCTCAAGCGTTACTGTTAGCTTAGTTTCTTTTCTTTCCTTTTTTTTGACAAAGTAAGCCTCATCGCAACTATCAAAAAACGCCGTGGCACCTTTGTAGGCTTTGTTGTTTTCGCCCATAAAGTCTTGTTTGTTTTGGTGATTTAAAAACCACACTCCTGCATAATAATCTCTCATATGTTGCATTGCATCAAGTGTTGGCATTACCACTTCATCATAACTCATTGAGCCGTTTATGAAGTTGCGAATGCTATCAAAGATAATGAGAGTATCTTTTTGGCTCTCATCCGCTAAGGCTGATAGACTAAAAATAAGAGTTTTTGGATCTATATCCTTTGGGGCTTTTTTGGCCGAGCTTATGTATTTTAGTTTATCGCCAAATTTATTTAGAATTTGCTTTATATTGCGATTTTTAAGCGTTGCTAAGCCATTATCCATATCTACATAGATTACCTTGTTTATTACGCCGATTTCGAGCATATGCGTGGCTAGAAAAAGTGCTGTTATGCTTTTGCCACTGCCCGGCATTGCATATAGGCTGATTAGTTTGTTCGCCTCGATAAAGCCTTTTATAAGCCATTTTGGGTTATAATCTGCGATGTCTTTTGGCGTAAGTAATAGGTTTGAGTTTTCTAGGTCTACTAGGTCTATTACTTCGCCCCCTTGTTTGATTTCTTTCATTTTTTTCTCCTTTTACTAGATTTATAAAACTTTTAATTGTAATACTTCGTTATAGTGATTGATTAAATTTGCTGTCTCACCGACTTGTTCTGCGATTTGCTTTACAAAGAGCCCAAATTTTTCATAATTAAAAGTAAAATTTCTAAGATTATTTTCTCTTAAATATTTTAAAACTTGGTGTAAATTTCTACCCAAGGCATTTAAATCATTTCTTGCATTTTTTAACTCTGTCATATCTGTGTTATTAAAAAAATTACTTTTCTTATATATGGCATTGATGACTATAAATTTGGCTTCTTTACTCGCACTAGCAAAGCCGTGCATTTTGGCTCTATTTTCTAGCACTTCAAATTCTCTTTTTGAAAAATATATTCTGCCAATTTTTTTGTCTCTGTGGTTTTCATATATAAAATCTTTTACGCCTAATTTTTCAAGATTTTCACTCTCAATAAAATTTAATAAAGCAGCATTAACAAGGTCAGAAAAAGTATATTTTCCTTGGCCTAAATCATCTTCTATTTTTGCTAAAATTTCTTTATTTATTCTAACTGATTTTAGGATTTTATTTTTTGCCATTTTTCATCCTTTTTTATATGAGCGTCGCAGACTTTTTGCCTTTTAGGGCCATTGTTTGTAGTACAAACGGACCTAAAAGGCTATCCTGCGATTTGTGATTTGTTGACTTAAACATTATAAATAGCTTTTTATGATTAATCACATTTTTAAAATCATTCTTTTTTGTATGAGAGATAAAAACTTGTGTCAAAAATATTCAATAATTTCATAACTCATCAAGGCCTTTAAACTCTAGTAAAAGAAAAATTTAGCATTTTAAAAAAGGCTAAATTTTCCACCAAATATTTTTTGCCAAAATTTATAAAATTTTGGGCCCTTTTATATGCCTTTTCTAAGACTTAAAAGCCACTTGTTTATATCTGGTCTATAATACAAAACTCTTTTGCCCACTTTTGTAAAAGGTATAGGTATGGTATTGCTATTGCTTTTATAATTTTTACGCATTCGCATTTTATATTGAGCCCCTTGAGTAATGCCAAATTCTAATTCTAATTGTTGTGGTGTCAGCCATTCATCATTCACAATTGAAATGTTTTTCATTATTATACTCCTTGTTATTAATCAGATATATGATTGTTATTATAACATATTTTTTGTAATTTTATTCCTAATAATTGTTTTTTTATAGATTTTAATTCCTTTTGTGCTAAAATAACAAAAACATTTTTGGAATACATTATGAAAAAAACAGCCGGTGAAAAACTCAGAGATTTAAGGACTGCTTTTGGGCTAAGTCAAGCCCAATTTGGTGAAAGAATAGGTATAACAAGAGGAAGCATAGCCTCCTATGAAAACAATATAAATCCTTTGGCAAAGGAAGCAAAGTGGAAAATTTTACAAGCCACTGGGATAAGTGATGAGTATTTTGATACAGATATGGAATTATGGGAGGCTTTTGATAAATTTGGCATAGATCCTACGCATTTACAACTAAAATCTTTAACTGATACAATTATAAGTTTCTATGATAGCTTGGAGGCTTTTGCTGGACGAGCTATTTCAAAAACTCAATCCATTTCTGCCAAAATCAGCGTTTTAAATTTCTTATTTCATTTTGAAAACACAGAATGCTCATTGGTATCCATAAAAGGCTCAAGGATTGAGCCTTTTGCCAAAGATGGCGATATTTTAGCCGTAACAAAAGAAGAGTATCCAAACAATGGTCAATGGGTTATCGCAGAATTTAACAATAATCTTTTAATCTCAAAATATATACTAAGCGATAAAAATAGCATAACCTTAAAATCAGTGGATAAGAATGAATTTAAATTTAGCATAGATGAATTTAAAGAAAAAGTCAAAATTTTGGGCATAATCCAAGCAATATCATCTATTAAAAACATTTAATAATAAAAAGTAAATAAGGGACTTTTTGGGGTTATTATTAATTCTTAAATTATTAAAGTCTTATAAAATAGTGATTTTGTAAAAAGTATTTGGGGGAGCTTAACCCACCATCTTGCTTTTATTCAAACTTAACAAAATTTAAAAATTTTATCAAATTTATACAGCGAGTTTTAAAGAATAAATTTTTAAAACCCACCCTATAATTCGATTTTTAAGAAAAATAACTATTATATCTAAGGCTATAACTTATGCATTTGCTTTAAAAACTTCCATGCACTTTAAAATACGAGCTTTGCATATCTTTTACATAAAATGCTGTGATCAAAATTTTACACTTATATTCTTTAAAAAATTTCTTGAATTTTTCTTATCAAAAAATTTATAAGCATGCATAATACTTATTTTTTATCGGCATAATCATATGTTATAAAATTTTTTGACTTAAACCTTAAATTTAACACAATTTTGCAAATCCTACAACGCAAAAAACCAAATTTGATAAATTTTCTAAACTTTTTTTGTAAAAATTTAATCAAATTTGATAAAAATAAACGAGTTTAAAATATACAAAGGATTTTAATTTTATCAAATTTAATGACAAATTTTTGCAAATTCAAAGCCCATTTTTTCAAGATTTACTATATCATCGCATGGTTTTTCGCCACGAGTGGTGAGATAATCCCCTATCACGATGGCATCGGCTCCATGCTCAAATATCTCATACTGACGCTCTCCCAAAATTTTCTCCCTACCGCCGGCTATCATTATTCTGGCTTCTGGTAAGGCTGCTTTTGTGTCTGCTATGATGCCAAATGCTTCGTCTGCACTCATTTTTTCGCGTTTTATCGGCAATTTTTCGTGCGGTATGAAAAAATTTACCGTGCTTGTAAATGGCGAAAGTTCAGCTAGGCTTTTTCTAAAACTCTTTCTATCGTCTTCGCTCTCGCCAAGCCCGTAAATTCCGCCGGTGCAAAGCATAAGTCCAGCTCTTTTGGCATTTAAATTTGTCTCAAACCTATCCTCCCAGCTGTGGGTAGTGCAGATTTTTGGGAAAAATTCCCGTGAGGTTTCGAGATTGTGGTTATAGCTAAAAACCCCAGCTTTTTTAAGCTCGCAAAGTGCTTCATAACTTGCCTCGCCGTTACAGGCTATAAGCATGAGTTCTGGCAGAGCTTCATGCACGGCTCTTGCGGCTTTGGCGATGTGTTCGAGTTTTTTGCCCTCGCCTAACTTTCTGCCAGAAGTCACCAAGCAAAAGCCCAGCGCGTGGTTTGCGGCGGCGATTTTGGCTTCTTTTATAATTTGTTCTATATTTTTTAATTCGAATTTTTCTATATCGACTTGCGATTTGACGCTTTGCGTACAGTAAGCACAGTCTTGCGAGCAATTTCCAGCACTCACAGAACAAATAGCACAAAGCATTACGGTTTTCATTTTTCACCTCCAACAAAATGAAAACAAATAGTAATATAATCTAGCTTTAAATACTTTAAAATTTTTTTATAACATAAATCACCATAATAAAATCAAATTTAAATTTTGAATTTAATATAACATTTTTACTTTTTTTATCAAATTTCTAGCTTTTAATCTATATAATGTATCGCAAAAATTTGAAATGCAAATTTAAAAAGGAATTTAATATGAAAAAAATATTTTCAAAAAGTTTAAAATTTTTATCGGCGTTTAGCTTATTTGTCGCAATAAACGCCAATGCTTTTAGCGAGGGCGAGGATTATATACTCTTGCAAAAACCGATTTTAACCCAAAAAGGCACTTTGATTAAAATTTTTAGCTATGCTTGTCCGTTTTGTTATAAATACGATAAAATCGTCGTTCCAACTATCGTAAAAAAAGTAGAAGGGCTAAAATACGAGCCGTTTCATCTAAAAAATAAAGCCAACGAGCATAATGAAGGCGAAACAGCTAATAAAATTTTCGCCGTTGCCATAATCAAAGACAAGGCAAAAGGCGTAGATTTGCTTAGTGATGATTCCTTATTTAAAAAGGCACAAATGGCTTATTACGAGGCATATAACGACAAAAAACAAAGGTGGAGCGATGCCGAAAGTTTTTTAGATTTTGGTTTGCAAGCCAGCGGTATTAGCAAAGCCGAATACGAAAAAATGCTAGACGATACCAAAGTTCAAGCCTTACTTGAAAAATGGGAGCAAAGCTATGAAATAGCCAAAATAAGAGGCGTTCCAGCCTTTGTAGTAAATGGCAAATACCTCATCAACACAGCCAAATTAAACTCGATAGACGCCATGTGCAAACTCATACAAGAACTAATGGTTAAATGAATTTATGCAATTTTTTAAAAAGATAAACAAGTGGCAAGATGAACGTTTAGTTTGGATTTTTATGGCGATAATTTGCGTTTTGCTAGTCGTCATAGCCCACTCATTTTTTCAAAAATACCTATACATGCCACCTTGCGAGCAGTGCGTATATATCAGAGTTGCCTTTTTAATAATAGCCGTGGGCGGCATCATAGTGGCTATAAATCCAAAAAACATTGTACTTAAAATTTTTGGATATATTTTTGGTTTTTGGGGTGGAATTTATGGGGCAAAATGTAGCTTGAAACTATCCAAAATTCACGATATTATGCGTGCTGACGATGCCGATCCCTTTGGCGTTTTGGGTTGCCAACTCCAACCAACTCATATCTTTTCTTTGCCACTTGAAAAAATGGCACCGCAGTGGTTCATGCCACTTGGGGATTGTGGCAAAGAAGACTCCATACTCCCAGAGGGCGTAGTTTTGGATCCTTTGCAAGAATTTCTTATAAATACATACGCAAATGCTGGCGGTTGGTATCTCTTGCCTTCGCAAAAATTTTTAAATATGCCAGAGTGTAGTTTGATATGCTTCGTATTATGCCTTGGGATACTCGCTATCATGGCACTTAGCTTCGTGCTAACAAGGCTAAAAAATCAAATTTGATATTTAAAAAATCAAATTTGAAAATCCTAACACGCTTGATAAAGTTCGCTTATATCTTTTTGCAAAATTTCCCCGTTTTTTAGCTCCAAAGCCCTATCACAAAGCAATCTTAACAAACGCAAATCATGAGAAATCAACAAAAATGAAGTTTGATTTTTTAACTCTTTTATCAAACGTAAAAATTCCACCGCCAAATACGCATCAAGCGAACTAAGCGATTCATCAAGTATGACAAAACGAGGTTTTATCGCCAAGGCTCTGGCTATGCAAACTCGCCCTAACTCTCCACCGCTTAGCTCTTGCGGAGATTTAGTATAAAATTCCTCGCTTAAATTTACTTTTTTTAAAAGCTCGCACACTTCTTTATGTCTTTGCTTTTTATCCATTTTGCTAAGATAAATGAGAGGTTCTTGTATGATTTCTCCAACGCAAAGACGCGGATTTACCGCACTTAGGCTATCTTGAAAAACTATTTGTATCTGCCTATAAAACGCCCTTTTAGACTTTAAATTTTTCAAATTTACCTGCTTGCCGTCAAGCAAAATTTCGCCACTATCTAGCGAATTTAATCCCATTATAAATTTTGCTATCGTGCTTTTTCCAACTCCACTTCGTCCAAAAAGTCCCAAAATTTCGCCATCACGGATAGCAAAATTTACATTTTTATATAAATTTTTTTTGTTAAAACTATGAGTTAAATTTCTAATTTCTAGCATAAATTTCTCCCATTTAGCACAAAATGTGCGTTTAAAAGTTCTTTACTAACACTATGTTTTGGCGAAGCAAAAAGCTCGTCTTTATCGGCACTTTCGACTATTTTTCCAGCATCTATAACATAAATTTTATCAGCCATTTTTTGCACCACATTAAAATCATGCGTAACAAGCAAAATTCCTATATTTTTTCGTCTCATCAAATTTTTTAAAAGCTCCAATATTTTTTGCGAAACTTCAAAATCAAGGTCGGTAGTCGGCTCATCGGCTAATATAAATTTCGCACCGCTCAACACGGCTATGGCTATCATCACGCGTTGCAACTCCCCACCGCTAAGCTCAAAGGAGTATCTATCAAGCACCCACTCACCAAGTCCAACTTCATTTAAAGTGGCTAAAATTTGAGAATTTTCTTTGTCTTTTATGCACTCTAAAATATGCGTTTTTATGCTAACTAGCGGGTTAAAAGCGGTTTTTGGATTTTGCATTATAAGGGCAAATTTACATTTTTGCGAACTTTGAAATTCGCCTTTCAAATTTGATGGAGTAAGCCCTAAAAGCGTCATCACACAAAGACTTTTGCCACTGCCACTTTTGCCAACAAGTGCCGTAACCTTGCCACTTTCAAGTGTGAGATTTATATCATCAAGCAAAATTTTATCGCCATTTTTTACATTTAAATTTTTAATTTTCATCATACTTTCAAATCCGCAACATTAAATTTTTCACGCAAAAAATCGCCTATGATGTGAAAACTAGCCACGCACAAAAATATCATAAGTCCGGGATAAATGATAAATTCTGGTTGAGTAAAAATGTATTCTTTTGCGTCACTTATCATCACGCCCCACTCTGGCGTCGGTGCCTTAACGCCAAGCCCCAAAAAGCTAAGCGAACTTATATGAAGTATGATATGACCGATGTCAAGCGTGGCTAAAACCAAACACTGCGAAAAGATAGGATAAAACATATTTTTACGAAAATTTTGCCAAAAACTCGCTCCACTGGTTTGACTTATAAGCACATATTCGTTATTTTTTAGACCCAAAACTATGCTTCTAACTATCCTTGCATACCACGCCCAGTGCGTAAGAGCTATGGCTATGATGATATTTGTAAGCCCAGTGCCTAAAATTCCGACAAAAAACAAAGCCAAAACGATAGTTGGAAAGCTAAAAAACACATCACAAATTCTCATAAAAAACTGATCTATCCGCCCCCCTGCAAAACCAGCCACCCCACCGACAAAAATTCCTATGCCAACTATCAAAACCAAGGTAAAAAATGTGGCTTTTAGCGAAACGCCACTTGCCAAAATAAGCCTTGCAAATTCGTCTCTGCCAAGGTGATCGCAACCTAATAAATGCAAATTTGAAGGCGGATCAAATTTAAGCATCAAATCTATCTCATTTGCATTTGCAGGGAGTAAAAATTCGGCAAAAAAGCTACAAAAAACAAGCAAAAAAGCTATAAAAAATGCCAAAATTAAGCTGATTTTTTTCACACCATAGCCTTTTTGATACGCGGATCTATAAGGGCATAAAGTGCGTCAGTTAGGATATTTAAGGCGATAAAACAAAAAGCCATTAGCAAGATAAAACACTCTATGACTGGATAATCATTATTTATGATAGCATTTACCGCATAAAGTCCAACGCCCGGATACGCAAAAACACTCTCAACCACGAGTGCCGAGCCAACCAACTCACCAAGATGCATGCCAAGGGCAGTAATGATAGGCAAAGAAACATTTTTAAGTATATGGCGAAAAAGTATCACCACTCGCCCAACTCCCCTAGCCTTAGCGTAAATGATATGCCGTGAGTTTTTTAACTCCAAAATATTTGTGCGTATAAGTCTTGAATTTATGGCTATACTCATCAAAGATATCGTAATCACCGGCATTATAAGATTTGCAAAGCCTTCGCCGCCAAAGGGAGGCAAGAGTTTAAGCTTGACACTAAAAAACATAATAAGTAAAAATCCTAGCCAAAAATTTGGCATACAAACGCCGATAAATGAAAGAAATTTCACGACTTGATCTATAAATTTGTCTTTATAAATCGCCCCACAAACCCCAAGCACGACGGAGACCAAAACGGTAAAAATCAAAGCTAAAATGGCAAGTTTAAAAGTCGCCGGGAAATAATACGCCATATCGCTAGCAACGGGTCTAGCCGTGATATACGAATTACCAAAATCCAAAAATAAAGCATTTTTTAGCCATAAAATGTATTGCGTCAAAATCGGCTTATCAAGTCCAAGTTGCGTTCTTGCATGCTCCAAAGCCTGCGTGGTCGGACTTATACCCGAGGCATTTAAATAGCTCATGGCAGCGTCCGTGCCGTTAAGCCTAAGTATAAAAAAGATAAAAACGCTGGTTAAAAACATGGTTAAAATCAGCAAAAATAAGCGTCTAGCAAAAAATTTTAACACTATTTCTTATCCTTAAATTTCATCTTTTCAAAAGCTATATGCTCTTTGATGATACCTGTCGTTACGCCGTCAAGATAAGGGTCAAAAGCCACTTTATTGCTTTCAAAAACTAGCGGTATATAAATGGCTTCATCATGCAAAATATTTAAGACCTCGTGCGTAAGTTTTCGAGCCTCGTTAGCTTTTTGTGTGCTTAAAATTTGAGTGATTTTAGCGTCTATATCGGCTTTATTTTTCAAACCTAGTTGAGCTTGATAATCCGCATGAGAAATCACTCTCATAGACGCCAAAAAGCCCGCTGGATCGTAAGGGGCTCCCCATGTTGAGTTAAAAATCGCTCCAAAATCTCCACTTTGTTGTTTTTTGTAAAATATCGAACTCTCATCGGCTTTTAGCTCCAAAACAACGCCTATTTTTTTGAAAAATCCTTGTAAAACTTCAGCTAAGGCTCTGTTTGTTGGATTGTCGCCTATATAAACAAGCTCGATTTTAAGGGCTTTGTTGTCCTTATGATAAACATTATCTTTGCCAAGCACCCAGCCGTCATCTTGCAATAACTGCTTTGCTTTTTTTGTATCGTATGCGTAAGGTGTTGCGTTTATATCGGCATTTTCAAAGCTTTTTGCAAACAAAAAATCCGCCTTTTCTTGCGTATTAAAAAAGAGTTTTTTTACTATCAAATCCTTGTCTATCGCCATATTTAAAGCCTGTCTTACCGACTTAGAATTTGTTGGAAATTTGTTTGAATTTAAAGCTATCGCCAAGGTATAAAGCGGTTTTGAATTTATAGTGCCAAAATCCTTTTTTAGAGCGTTAAAACTATCTGGCGAAAGTCCTTGTCCGCCGTGATCGCTACCATAGATAAGCGAAATTTCACCAGTTTGCAAGGCTATGATTTTACTAGCAGAATCTGGTATAACTTTGGCAACAATTTTGCCAAGATATGGTTTTTGTCCCCAATAAAGTTCGTTTTTCTCAAAAGTATCGCTCACGCCTTGCTTGCTTTGAACCAAACGCCACGCACCAGTGCCGATCGGAGCTTTTATACCGTCTTTTGTTGAAGCATTTTTCATAGCACTCGGAGCTATAAAGCGAAAAGGTCTTATAAGGCTTAATTCACGCAAAGTTGGCGAATACGCTCTGCTTAATTCGAGCGAAATTTCATACTCACCCAAAACCTTAGTATCAGTGATGATATTTGCAAGCTCTAACCATGCATGGCGTTTGCGATTTTGCAAAATAGCGTCAAAATTCGCCTTTACCGCCTTTGCATCAAATTTTTCACCATTTGAAAATACAACATCTTTACGAAGTGTAAATTTATAAGTCTTGCCATCTTGTGAAATCTGCCAAGCAGTGGCTAAGTGCGGATAAATTTTATTATCGTCGCCATATCTTGTTAGCCCTTCATAAAGCATATCTTGTGCAAACATCGCATTTGGCGAATATAAATGCGGATTTAACTCGCCTACATTTTTCGTGATTGCAAAATTTAAAGTCTCCCCTGTGCTTGCTTGCTCTTTCAAGACAGTTTTGCTCAAACTTTCACCGACCTTGTTTGCATCTTGCCCAAAAACATACAAAGCCAAAACAAACAAAAATAAAATTTTTTTTATCATTATGCATCCTTTTTTGATAGTAGAATTTAAGTCAAAAAACAAAAATCTACAAATTTTTCTCTGCATTT
>JAILCJ010000071.1 GCA_024680445.1 Campylobacter sp. | reverse complement strand
CACCTCGCTAAAACCGGCGATCACGAGAGCCAAAAAAGTCATTTTGCCAGCCTTTTTATGCCTATCACGCCGACAAGTAGCAAAAATATAAAGCCCACCCTGCCCAGCGGCAAATCCTGCCCTGCCCTATAAAGCGTAACTAGCTCGGCTACGACGATAAAAAAGGTTCCAAGCCCCACAAAAACGACATAAGCAACGCTAGTTGGCAGATATTTAAAGGCACTCGCAAGCACCACGAAATTTAGGCATATCGCCACCACGGTAAGCGCTATCCATGGCGTCGTGTGTGCGTATTTTAGGCCATAAACCCATGCCAGCTCCAAAACACTAGCCACCAAAACCACGACAAAGCCCTTGTTTGCGTCGCTCATCAAATTTACCTTTGCCTTGCTATCACTATACCCGCTATTATAATGATAGCTATGCCAAAAAGTGCGCTCGTATTTGGCAAAGTATCGCCCAAAATCAAGCCCAAAACTATGCTAAATATTATCTCGCTATACCCTATACTAGCCGGCACGCCCGAATTTCTCGTGGCTGCAAAGGCCTTGGTGAGATAAAGCTGAAAATAATACCCTCCAAAGGCTATCAAAACCAGCAAACACCAGCCTTTTAGGCTCGGAGAGACAAAATGCGCCCCGCCTATGCCCCAGCCAAACTCGCCCAAAAGCAAGATCACGCCAGTTAGCAACGCCCCTGCTATCATGTAGCTTAGCACTATGGTGTTTGCGGTGTAGTATTTGCGAAGGGCTCGCACGCTAGTCATCGCCATCGCCGAACACATCGCACCCACGACGCCCACGATATCGCTAGTCCTTATGCCAAGGCTAGGTTGCAAAACCAGCATAACGCCCACAAAACTAGCCAAAACAGCGACCCAGCCCACGAAACTAAGCTTTTCACCGAAAAAATATCCAGCCATCAAAGCCGTAAAAATAGGCGCTATTTTATAAAGCGTAAAAGCCGTGCCAAGCTCGCTGTTTGCGATATTGTAAAAAAACGCCGTCATACCGCAAACGCCGATGGCTCCCCTAAATGCCAACAGCCAAAAATGCTCGCCAGCCTTCAAATCCCCAAACGCTCTGGCTTTTTTGAGCGCATAAAGCGTGAGCCAAAGTCCAAAAAAATTACGCCAAAACACTATCTCAAAGCTTGACATTTCGACACTGATAAGCTTAGCAAGAGCACCTATGCTAGCGTTATAAAAACTAGCCATAAGTGCGTAATACACGCATAAATGTCGCATTAAAAATCTAGAATAAGCCATAAAATTTGCCTCTGCCGCCAAACATTAAAAAGTAATTTTTTTGAAAAATTAAAAAACAAGATTTACAAAGATCAAATTTGATGAAATTTAATCCTTGTAAATCTTGCTAAAACTGCGTTACAAATATGCAAAACCTTAGCAAAATCGCCTTGGTTTCGCATATTTTACAAATAATTTCGCAATTATTCTTTTGGAGCTATCATGTCCTCAGGGACTACCCATTTATCGAATTCTGCTTCGCTTAACAAGCCTGATTTTATCGCTTCTTCACGCAAGGTTGTGCCGTTGTGATGAGCGGTTTTAGCTATCTTGGCAGCGTTTGCATAACCGATATGAGGGTTAAGTGCGGTTACTAGCATCAAACTTTCGTGCAACAATTTGCCGATTTTTGCTTCATTTGCCGTGATACCGCAAACGCAATTTTTCTCAAAACTCAACATTACATCGCTTAATAATCGTATGCTTTGGATAAGGTTGTAAGTAATAACTGGTTTGAAAACATTTAACTCAAAATTGCCTTGACTTGCCGCCATGCCGACTGTTGTATGGTTACCCATAACTTGAACGGCGACCATGGTTACCGCCTCGCATTGAGTTGGATTTACCTTGCCCGGCATTATAGAACTGCCCGGCTCGTTTTCTGGGATATTTATCTCACCGATACCGCATCTTGGGCCACTTGCAAGCCATCTGATATCATTTGCGATTTTCATCAAATTTGATGCCAAACCATTTAAGGCACCGCTTAAAAATACTTCTGCGTCGTGGCTTGTAAGTCCGTGAAATTTGTTTGGATGTGATTTAAAAGCAAAGTTGGTATTTGTAAATTTATTGAGTTCGTCGCTTACCATTTGACTAAATTTTGGGTGAGAGTTTAGCCCCGTACCAACGGCTGTACCGCCGATAGCAAGCTCTTGCAAAAACGGCATAGCAGCTATAACTTGTGCTTTGCTTGCTTTTAGCATATGGGCGTAACCACTAAATTCTTGTCCAAGAGTAAGCGGAGTGGCGTCTTGCAAGTGAGTGCGTCCGATTTTTACGATATTTGCGAACTCTGCGGATTTTTTGCTAAGTGTGGCTTCTAGTTTATCGATAGCCGGTAAAAGTTGTTTTGAAATTTCAAGCACAAAGGCTATTCTCATCGCAGTTGGATAAGTGTCATTTGAGCTTTGACCTTTATTTACATGGTCGTTTGGATGTATGAATTTATCGCCTTTTATATCCAACTTGCTTTTATCTTTAAAGTCCAAGCCCAAAATCTCCATGGCACGATTCGAAATCACCTCATTTAGGTTCATATTTGACTGGGTGCCAGAGCCTGTTTGCCAAACGACAAGAGGGAAGTTACCAGCAAGTTTGCCTTGTATTATCTCCTCGCATGCTTGTGTGATAGCGTCTGTGCGAGTTTTATCTAGACGACCAAGCTTATGATTTACCAAAGCGCATGCCTTTTTAAGATAGGCAAAACCTTCGATAACTTCTCGTGGCATAGTCTCTAAACCAACGCCTATTTGGAAGTTTTCGCTACTTCTTTGAGTTTGTGCGCCCCAGTATTTATCGTTTGGAACCTTGACTTCACCCATGGTGTCTTTTTCGATACGATATTCCATAAATTCTCCTTAAATAAAAAATTTAGGCATTATAACACAAAATATTTAATTGAAAATTCGAAGTTAAAATTTAATTATTATTTTATTTTAAGAAAATCCCAAATTTAGGCAAATTTTGTCAAAAATTTATAAAAATATTTTTGAATTTGTATCAAATTTTTAAAACAGAGTTTGAAAAAAGAAAGTTAAAATTAAAATTCATGCATAAATTTGAAAAATCAAATTTGATGAAATTTAAAAATCAAATTTGAAAAATCCAAAGGGTGGCAAAAGCGGATTTTTAGGTCAAATTTGATGAGTTAAAAAAACAAATTTGATAATTTTAAAGAATTTTACTCATAAATTTTCTTTAAATTTTTGATATTTGCACTAGCGTTTAGCAAAAGCATATCGGCTATGACTAGCCTTGCCATGGCGGTTGCAACGACGCTGCCGCGTATGCCTATGCAAGGATCGTGTCTACCTCTAAGTTCACAAAGTGCCGCCTCGCCTTTGAGATTTATGGTATTTTGCGTGCGAAATATCGACGGAGTCGGCTTAAAATGCGATTTGATACTTATTGTTTCGCCACTACTCATACCGCCCAAAATTCCACCGGCGTGATTTGAAACAAAGCCATTAACGCCCATTTCATCGTTATTTTGTGAGCCACGCATAAGGCTAACGCCGACACCCTCGCCTATCTCAACCGCCTTAACTCCGTTTATACCCATGAAAGCGGAGGCTATGCTCGCATCAAGTTTATAGTAAAGTCCCTCGCCAAGTCCAGCTTTTAGCCCCAAAATTTCGGTTAAAACCTCGGCGCCAACGCTATCTTGCTCTTGTTTTGCCGTCAATATTTCCTTCATCATTTCGTCCTCATCTCCAAGGGCGAAAATTTCAGAATCTCTAGCCATTTCCCAATCAAAATTTTGTGCTTTTACCTTGCCAACTCCGCTCACACCGCTTCTTACGCTTATACCAAATTCATTTAGCAAAAGCTGTGCAAAGGCTCCACCGGCAACACGAACCGCCGTTTCTCTTGCCGAACTTCGCCCACCGCCACGATGATCTCTTAGTCCATACTTGCTAAAATAAGTAAAATCCGCATGTCCGGGGCGAAAAATTTCACGCAAATTATCATAATCGCTGGATTTTTGATTGTTATTAAAAATCGCAAAAGCTATCGGCGTGCCCGTGCTTAGCCCTTCAAAAACTCCGCTAAATATCGACACCTTGTCCGCTTCATTTCTTGCACTTGCAAATTTGGATTTGCCCGGTTTTCGTCTATCAAGTTCGGCTTGTATAAAATTTTCATCTATTTTTATACCGCTTGGCAAGCCGTCTATGACGCCACCTATCGCTTCTCCGTGGCTCTCGCCAAAAGAAGTTAAGCGAAATTTTAAACCAAAAGTATTCAAAATTTTTCCTTTTTTTATATTTTTTACAAAAATTTATGCCTTAATTTAGCAAATTTGATAAAAAATCCATAGAGTTAAAAAATTCACAAATTTTCTAACATATCAATGGCTTGTTTTGCTGCTAATTGCTGGGCTTCTTTTTTGGATTTGCCTACCGCTCTTGAAATTTCTTTATCATTTACCAAAAGAGCGATTTCAAATTCTTTTTTATGATCTGGCCCAAAACTTCGGACAAGCTCATAAACTGGGGTCATACCCATGCTAGCTTGCGTCATTTCTTGAAGCTTGGTTTTATAGTCTTTTATAAGGGTGTTTGAATCGATTTGCGGAAAGGCTGTTTCAAGTAAAGAAATGGCTATTTTACGCACCGTTTCAAGCCCTGCTTCAAGATAAATCGCCCCCATGAGTGCCTCAAAAGCATCACTTAAAATACTTGGTTTTTCGCGTCCGCCGTTGTTACTTTCGGCTAAGGAAAGGCTTAAATATCTGCCAAGATTTATCGAACAGGCGAGTTTTGCGAAACTTTTTTCATTTACCAAAGCCGCCCTTAGTTTGCTAAGTTCGCCCTCTGGAATTTTGGCAAATTTTTTATATAAATATTCGCCAACTATCAAGTCCATTACTGCATCGCCCAAAAACTCTAAACGCTCGTTATTGTAAGGCAATTTTGAACTTTTGTGAGTAAGTGCTTCTTTAAAAATCTGGGGGTCTTTAAACTTGTAAGCAATCATGACTTCTAGCTCTTTCATCATATTCCTTTTTGTAATTTTTCAGCACTCTGTCTAGCCAAGGTATCGCAACGCTCGTTTTGCGGATGTCCGTTGTGAGCTTTTAACCAGTTGGCTTTCACGCTGTGTTTGCTTGAAACGGCGAGATATTCACGCCATAAATCCGAGTTTTTGACATTTTTGAAATTTTTTGCTAACCAACCGCCAAGCCAAAGATTTATAGAATTTGCAACATAAGAACTATCGGTAAAAAGCTCGACTTTACAAGGCTCTTTGAGTGCTTTAAGCCCTTCTATCACGGCTCGAAGCTCCATTTGATTGTTCGTAGTATCTGCTTGTGCTCCGCACATTTCTTTGCTGACGCCTTTATACTCCAAAATATACGCCCAGCCCCCAAATCCCGGGTTTTTGAGGCAAGAACCGTCACTAAAAAGGCATATGGTTTTCATCACTTTTCTCCGTGATATGCGTTTTTATGCTTACGCTAGCAAGCTCGTGACACATAGGACAGCGGTAAAAATGCATAGGGAAAGCGTTCTTGCAATGTTTGCAGATATAACTAAAACCAAGCGTGGCCTTTTTGTATCCGCCAAGATTCGTCGCTCTTAGTACATTTAACTCAAAACTTTTAATGGCTGTTGTTTCGTCTATCATAGACTTAGCAAAAAAGAATTCTTTGTAATCATCATCACTTAAATTTATAGCTGTATCGCTCGAATTTACAAGGTCTATCACATCAGAAAGCACTGGAAAATGTGGCAAATTTTTCAAATTTACACCCTGTCTTATAAAAGTTTGCATACACATACGAGCAACAAGAGGAAAATCCGCTTTTAATTCAAGCATTTTTTGGACTTTTTGAGTGGGTTCGATATTTTTATCGTTCATGATTTTTAGAGCTTTTATATAAGCGACATTTGCCTTAGTATCAACTCCAAGTTCATTTAAACTAACCAAGGTTTCAAGGGCATCATCATAAAGTTTTAGCTTTTCGTCTATCATGGTTAAAAATCGCAGAGCAAGGGCATTTCGTGGGCTTAATTCGACCGCTTTTAAAAAAACCTCCATGGAATTTTGCATAAATCCTGCTTTAAAATACACCTTACCAAGTTCGCTTAGTATAAATTCTTTTTGTGCTTTATTTTTTATCTTGCCAAGTGCGATGATATACACGCTTATGGCTTTTTCAAAATCTCCATTTTTAGCAAAAGTAGAACCAAGCAAACTAAGGCTTTGAGCGTCTATTTCAAGGTTTTGTAAAAGTTTGATGTGCTTATCACTAAGTGAGTTTAGTGAGTCAAATTTTTTCATAAATTTTTCGAGATTTTTCTTTTCGTCCTTAGTTTTAAAAATCCCCCAAACATAGCTTAAAATCGCAACCATAAAAACTATAAAAATAAGCACAACTATCCCAAACATTGGGTCTCGATAAGATGTAAAAAACATGTCCATATTTGTCTACTTTTTTGCCTAATTTTAAGCCCATTATAGCCAAATGATTGTATAATCTCGCTTATGATTGAAGAAGAAAGCATACAAAAACTCCGTGATGTTACAGATATCGTTGATATCATCAGCCATTATGTTGATGTAAAAAAGGCAGGTTCAAGTTATAAGTGCGTCTGCCCATTTCACGATGACAAAAATCCAAGCATGAGCATAAGCCCTAGCAAACAATTTTACCATTGTTTTGCGTGCAAAGCCGGTGGCGATGCTATAAAATTTGTTATGGATTTTGAAAAACTTAGCTATCCAGAGGCGGTTGAAAAGGTCGCACAGCTTTCAAATTTCACCCTAACTTATACCCAAGACGCTCCGCAAAAAAAAGAAAACAAACATATCTTAGAAAACGCAAATGCCCTTTATAGAGCGAATCTTTTTAGACAAAAAGACGCCATAAACTATCTTTACAGCCGTGGCATAAATGACGCAATGATAGAAAAATTTGAACTGGGTTGGGCAGACGATAGCAACCAAACCATAAGACTGCTTGAAAATGACGCCATAGAACCAAACGAAGCCTTGCAAGTTGGCATAGTCAAACAAAATGAAAAGGGATTTTATGCTAGTTTTACTTACAGAATCACCTTTCCTATCTACACGCACACGGCAAGGCTGGTTGGCTTTGGGGGTAGGACGATTTCAAACCACCCGGCAAAATACATAAACAGCCCCCAGTCAAACATTTTTGACAAATCCAGATTGCTTTACGGCTATCATTTAGCCAGAAAATCTATAAGCAAAACAAGGCAAATCATCATCACAGAAGGCTATTTAGATGTGATAATGCTTCATTTTGCAGGTTTTGATAATGCCGTAGCCGTGCTTGGCACAGCCTTGACGCAAAAACACATACCGCTTTTAAAGCGAGATGATATAAATGTCGTGTTGTGTTTTGACGGCGATACAGCCGGTATAAACGCCGCCGTTCGCTCATCACTTTTGCTTACTCAAAACGATATAGACGGCAGCGTTGTCATCATCGAAGACGGCAAAGATCCTGCAGATATGGTATTTGGAGGTAAAATTTCTTATCTAAAAGAACTTTTTAACTCCGGCACAGAACTTGGAGAATTTTATATAAGACAGATCGCAAAAGGCTATGATTTAAGCCGTCCGATGCAAAAACAAAGATGTTTAGATGAAATTTTAGCCTACACAAAAACGCTTAAAGCCATAGTCGCAAACAGCTATATACCTTTGGTTTCTCACCTTTTGGGCGTTGATGAAAATAGCCTAAATTTAAGCTCGGCGTCGCCAAAAGATACGGAATTTCGCACAAAAATTTACAAAGAAAACAAAAATGTAAGCAAAAAAAATGATTTGCTTGAACTTGCTATCTTAAAAAGCATATTTGAAAACAAAGATATGATGGATTTTTTTAAATCACAAAGAATTAATAGGAATTTTTTTAACTACCACGTCGAACTTTTTGACGCCATTGTATCGCCAGCAAGCGAACAAAATGCCGCCCTTTTGCGTGAATTAGAACTTAACAACAAGGCCTTTGCCATAACGCAAAACGATAAATTTTTAGAGGCTTTAAACAAGCTAAGATTGCGATTTTACATGCAAAAGCAAAAACAATTAAGACAATCAAACGATGAAAACAAACTCGAACAACTCGAAAAAATCAAAAAAATCATTGCATTTTTAAAGCAAAAAAGGTAAAAATGAAAGCACTAGCACTTTTTAGCGGTGGGCTTGATAGCATGCTCGCCATAAAACTCATCACTCAACAAGGTATCGAAGTTACGGCTTTGCACTTTGATATAGGTTTTGGCACGGACGACGATAAATTTGATATATTAAAACGTCGTGCAAATTTGGTAGGGGCAGAATTTTTGCTAGTCGATATCAAAAATGCCTTTTTGCAAAATGTGCTTTTTAACCCAAAATACGGCTACGGCAAGCACTTTAACCCTTGCATAGACTGCCATGGATATATGTTTAAAACCGCCCTTGCCATGCTTGAAAACGAGGGGGCAAGTTTTGTTATATCTGGCGAAGTTTTAGGGCAAAGACCGATGAGCCAACGCAAAGAAGCCATGGCACAGGTGCGAAAACTTGCAAATGACGAAAATGAGCTGGTTTTAAGACCCTTGTGTGCCAAACTCATGCCGCCAAGTCGTCCAGAACGCGAAGGCTGGGTAGATAGACAAAAACTCCAAGATATAAGTGGCAGAGACCGAAAAACTCAACTTGCCATGGCAAAATCATGGGGCATACAAGACTATCCATCGCCAGCTGGTGGGTGTTTGCTAACGATAGAGGGTTTTGCAGTCAAGATAAGGGATTATCTCAAATTTGATGATAACATGCGTCCTATCGATGTTGCGTGGCTAAAAATCGGACGCCACCTAAGGCTAAAAAATGGAGCAAAAATGGTTATAGGACGCGACGAAAGCGACAATTTCGCCTTATTATCAAAGCCTAATGATAAATTTTTGCCTATAAATTTTTCAAGCGATATCGTGGGTGCAAAAAGCTTTATAAGCGTCGGAGCCAACGAAGAAGATATGCACTTTGCAGCGTCCTTGGCATTAGCCTATACGAAAGCTTGCAAAGACAAACTTTACGATATTTATATAGGAGATAAAATTTTTAGTGTCAAAGCCTTTGACAAAGCGGTGGCACAAGATTTTTTTGTAAAATAAATGCTTATCAAATTTGATAACTTTTTATTTTTTAAACATAAAATACACAGCCAGCACCAAAAATACAAAGGCGATCAGGTGGTTGATGCGAAAACTTTCGCTTTTAAAAACCAAGATCGCAAAGATGGCAAAAACGCTAAGCGAGATGACTTCTTGCATGACTTTTAGTTGCCAGATATCATAAACCCCGCCTGTGCCTATGTAGCCAAGGCGATTTGCCGGCACCGCCAAACAATACTCAAAAAACGCTATCCCCCAACTAATGAGTATCACCGTAAAAAGGCTAGCACCGCTAAAAGCTGGCAATTTTGCAAATTTTAAATGTGCATACCAAGCCAGTGTCATTAACATATTTGAAAAAATCAGTAAAAGTATAGGTAAAAACGCTTTCATTTTGCCTCTTTTTGCGTAGTTGATAGGTGTTTGATATAGTCGAGATTTACCCTCGCCACGCAATCAAATTTTAAAAAATTTTGCATAATTTTAGCCAAATTCTTATCACTTTGCGAAGAAGTAAAAGCCACGACCAAAACATTTGAATTTGGCATTTTATATATGCTTTTAAAATCAAATTTGGCTTTAAGCCTTGCCTCGCATTTATCAAGCTCGCCAATTATTAGCAATATCAAGGTTTTATTTGAATGCTCGTATTTAAAAATTTCGCTATTTTCACTCAAATTTGATAAATTTTCATCGCTTTTTTGTCTATTTTCGCCCAAAATTTGAGCGGACGCACAAGAGAAAAAAAGCCCTAAAAATAGAAAAAATTTGATAAATTTTTTCATTTAGCCTTATCTTCACAAGCTTTAATGGCTTGAAGTATAGCATTTGAAAAGCCCATTTCATCAAGCTTTGCAAGCATTTGTATGGTAGTGCCAGCAGGCGAGGCAACCTCATCTTTTAGCACGCCCGGATGTTTATGAGTGGATTTTAACATTTGTGCCGAGCCAAGCACGACATTTGCAAGTATATCGTAAGCCATTTGACGAGAAATTCCTCCACGCACTCCGCCGTCCGCAGCCGCTTCAACAAGTTTAAAAATCATCGCAGGCAAAGAACCGGCAATGGCTGTAAATATAGCAAACTTGCCTTCTTCTATCTCAAAAATTTCACCAAAACTACTAAAAATTTTTCTCACTATGGCTTTTTGCTCTTCGTTTATTTGCCCAAAACAAAGTCCGCTCGTGGCTTTGCCGACCAAAGCAGGCGTGTTTGGCATGGCACGAACGATTTTATCAGTTTTAAGCATTGTTGATAAAGCTTGCAAAGTAAAATTTGGTGCCAAAGATATAAAAATTTGATCTTTAACGGCTGGTTTTATGAGTTTTATCACGCTCTCATAAACATTTGGCTTAACTGCAAGAACGATTATATCGGCATTTTGAGTAAGTTCAAGCTCATTTTTTGCCTCTATGACGCCAAAATTTTTAACAAGTTTGGCTGTGCGAGAACGCGCATAAAGCAAAATTTCATCTGCCCTAAAATTTTTCGAAGCTATAAGCCCTGCTATCATCGCAGAACCCATGTTTCCGCCACCTATAAAAGCTATTTTCATTTTTACTCCCTTATTTGTCCGTTTCCACGCACTATATATTTTATACTCGTAAGTGCCCTTACGCCCATAGGACCTCTGGCGTGAAGTTTTTGCGTGCTTATGCCGATTTCTCCGCCAAAACCAAATTCCCCGCCGTCACTAAATCTCGTCGAAGCGTTTGCATAAACCACGGCACTATTGACCTCGGCAAGAAATTTCTCGATATTTTCGCTATTTTGAGTAAGTATGCTTTCGCTATGAGTGCTAGAATGTTCGTTTATAAACTCTATTGCACTATCTAAATCCCTAACTACCTTAACGGCTAAAATCAAATCCAAAAATTCACAGCCAAAGTCGTTTTCATCGGCTTTTTTTGCATTATCAAATTTGCTAAATTTATCATAAATTTTTGCATCTATCCTAAATTCCGTGCCCCTCATCTCATCTAAAAGAAGGGGTAAAATTTTATCTACAATTTTTTCATTAAGCACCAAACATTCAAGGGCATTACACACGCTTGGACGCTGTGTTTTAGCGTTTTTTATGATATTAACGCTATCTTTTAACTTTGCACTTTCATCCACATAGATATGGCAAACCCCCGCCCCCGTTTCTATAAATGGAATTTTTGCATTTTGCTTTATATACTCTTTTAAATTTTTTCCGCCTCTTGGGATAAGCACATCTATAAATTTATCTTGCTTTATTAACTCATCAAGTGCGGTTCTATCGGGTGTTGTGATCAAAGAAATGCCATTTTGAACCAAGCCAAATTTTGCCCCAGTTTCATTAAAAATTTTTATCAAAGCCTTGTTTGAATACAAAGCATTTGAACTGCCACGAAGTATGATAGCGTTGCCGGATTTTAAAGCCAAGGCACTTGCGTCTATGCTGACATTTGGGCGACTTTCATATATCATAGCAATTACTCCAAGTGGCACCCTTACAGCCTCGATTCCAAGCCCATTTTCGTGCCGCCAACCAGTTACGATTTCGCCTATCGGATCGGCAAAATTTGCTAGTTGCAAAAGCGAATCAGACATAGACTTGATTCTGGCATCATTTAAGGTCAATCTATCTATAAGTGCCGATGAAATGCCGTTTTGCTTAGCATTTTGTATATCTTGCAAATTTTGCGTTTTTATAAACTCACTTTGAATCAAAAGCTCGTTTGCAACTGCTTTTAAAATGCTATTTTTTGCCTTACTCGAAAGCTTAGCCATTTCCAAACTTGCCTTTTTTGCCTTTTTTGCGATACTTTCTATCTCGGTCATTTTATCTCCGTTTTGATTTAAATTTTGCAAGAAAATTTTTTAAATTTTTCGTATTTTACTTTAAAATTTAAAATATAAATATTTTTAGCTTTTAAAATTTGTAAATTCTATCAAATTTATAATAAACAAGCAGTTTTTAAGTGACTTAAATAT
>JAILCJ010000226.1 GCA_024680445.1 Campylobacter sp. | reverse complement strand
TTTACAAAAATTTATCAAATTTGATGAGAAATTATCAAATTTGGTGTTACAAAAATTTATCAAATTTGATGAGAAATTATCAAATTTAGAGTTGCAAAATTTATCAAATTTGATTTTAAAGGCATTTAAATTAAAAGCAGTTTTTTAGCATAAAAGTAAAAAAGCAAAAGAGAGGCGGCAAACCTCTCTTTGTTAGGAGATTTTTTGCAAAAACCCAAAGTTTTGCTTTGGGTTTTAGAAATTTTGTGAAGTTTTAGTACGCACCACGTGGTGGCAAAAATGCACTTAATGTAATGTCGCCTAAGTCGCCTTTATATTTTTCTATATTTACAAGGGCGGTTTGTGCGATATTTCCTACGGCTAGGGAGCTTGTAGGGATATCAAGCGTCAAGCAATTTACATTGCCATTTTTGCATAAGCCATTTTCATTTGGATCGTACCATGCGCCTTCATACATTTTAACTACATTGTGCGGAGCGTCGTCGCTAAGCACTGCACCGCCCAAAATTTGACCCCTAGCGTTAAATACCCTAACCAAATCGCCGTCTTTTATGCCAAGTTCTTTGGCGTCTTTTGTGTTTATGATTATAGGTTCTCTGTCGTTTACGGCGTATTTTGCCCTAAGCGAAGTGCAGTTATTTAGCTGGCTGTGTAGGCGATCGTGCGGGTGAGTGCAAAGCAGGTGAAATCTCGCTGGTTTGTCCTTCATGCCAAGCCACTCGGCAGGTTCGAACCACATAGGGTGAGCGCCGCAGTCTTTATAACCCATTTTTGCGATGGTTTCAGAGTAAATTTCTATCAAACCGCTTGGAGTTCCGAGTGCGTTTAAGATAGGATCTTCGCGGAATTCTTTGTATGTAACATAGGCTTCGCTCTCCATGTTTGGACTAAATGCGATAGGTTCGTTTTTGTTCCACCACTCTTCAAAACTAGGCATGCTTAAACCTGTCGTGGCACTCGTAGCATTTACGGATTTTGCCGCTGTTTCGTAAAATTCCTTGACCCAGTCCATTTGTTTTTTGCCGCCGTCTGTGAAAACTTCTGCTAAGCCTTCGGCGTAGGCGTGGCAAAGGTCTGTAAAGATCTCATAGTCGTCTTTGGCTTTGTTTTGCGGTGGGACAACTTGTTTCATAGGCACGATATGAGCGTTTGAATAATCCCCACTCATGCTTATATCGTTGCGTTCATAAGGGCTAGTGGCTGGTAAAACTATATCTGCCATTTTTGCTGTTGGCGTCCAGTAAATTTCGTTTACGACCACGGTTCGTGGAGTTCGCCAAGCCTTGACATTTGTGTTTGTGTCTTGATGATGAACCAAAGGATTTCCGCCGACCCAGTATACAAAGTCTATCTTTGGATAAGTGATTTTTGTGCCGTTATAATCAATAGTTTTGCCCGGATTTAATATCATATCTGCAACCCTTGCAAGAGGTATGGATATATCGGAGCTATCGTCCATCCATGCTTGTGAGGCACTTGATTTTTTTGCCTTTGCAAATCCTACAAATTTGCCGTCTTTTATCACGCCTTTGCTAGCGGAGTTCATACCGCCTATCACGCCACCAACGCATGTTGGCACGCCGCCGTTTGCATAATGATATGAAAAGCCAAAGCCTCCGCCTTCAAGTCCGATTTGACCGAGCATAGAACAAAGCGTAACTATCATCCAGTGCACTTGTTCGCCGTGATGAGCGCGTTGCATGCCCCAACCAGCCATAATCATGGTTCGGTTATCATAAAATTTTTCAGCCAAATCTTTTATGCTTTGTGCTTGTATGCCACAAATTTTTTCAGCCCACTCCGGAGTTTTAGGCGTATTGTCGTTTTTGCCAAGCAAATAAGGTAAAAATTTATCAAAACCGGTTGTGTAATTTTCTATAAATTCTTTGTCGTATTTTTGGCTGTTATAAAGATGATATGCCATGCCGAGCATCATTGCTACATCGGTGTTTGGAACAGGGCGGATTTGTTTAGCTTTTTTGCCAAAAAATTTGCTAGTTTGAGTGATAAGCGGGTCTATGATGATGATTTCTTTACCGCTATCACGGAGTTTTTCAAGGTAAGCAAAACCTTGTTCGTCACTAACAGTATATGAAAGTCTAAGCGTGCTTACAGGGTTGCAGCCCCAAAGTACAACGACTTTTGAGTTTTCTAGCACGACAGGCCAGCTACTTTGTTGCTCATAAACTTGTGCCGAGCCTACGACATGAGGCAAGATAACTTGTGCCGCTCCGGTTGAATAATCCCCCTTTATGCCAACGAAGCCACCGCTTATATTCATAAAGCGATAAAGCAGGGTGATAGAGACATTGACATTGCCAGCAGAACGCCAACCATAACTTCCGGCAAATACGCTATTTGGACCCTTTTGCTCTCTCGTCTTTTTAAGTTCTCTTGCGACAAGTTTAATTGCGTCTTCGTATTTAACCTCGACCCACTCGTCTTTGCCACGAAGTTCTGGTTTAGGCGAGTCTGGATTTTCAAGGTAGGATTTGCGTACCATAGGGGCTTTTATACGCGTGTTATAAACTAACTCAGGGATAGTGTAAGCAAGGCTGTTTTCGATATCGCTTGTCTTTTGCCATGGTTCGGATTTTACCACTTTGCCGTCTTTTAGGCTTGCTTTTAGTATGCCCCAGTGAGCGGCGGTGATAACAGAGCCGTTTTTAACAAGACTTGTGTTTGCACTTTCGCCAAGGCAAAAGCTCGGCATCAAAGGAACAGCAGCGGCTGCAACGCTTGTTTTTAAAAAAGAACGTCTTTTCATGTTTTCTCCCTTGTAAAGATTTATTTTATGTCTTTTGAGTGTTTTTGAAGGTATTGTATAACGGTGTGATGCATATTTTTTTCTATGGCTGTGCGACTTGCCATGGAGTTAAACATAGAAGGTAAGCGATTTGCTTCATAGTTTGACGGATCGTGCAAAGCGTGGCAAAGACCGCAGTTTTCGTTATACAAAGTTTTGGCTGTGTTAAAAATTTCATCAAGATTTGTACTAAAATCCTTATCATCTGTGTAAGCTATGGTGCTTACTTTGTTAAAGCCGTCTTTTGTGCTTAAAATTTTAAACTCTGGTGCTTTGTTTTTTGCAAAGCTAAGTGCGATAACACGAGCTTTTGGGGTAAAGTAGATGATATTTTTTGCCTTAGGATTTTGATAGCCGTTTATTTCAAATTTGATAATGCCATCTTTTCTTTCAAGAACTTTTATCTCATTTGTTGGCAAGAGTTTGCCGACTATTTTTTTGGAATTTTCATCTATCCAGACATTTTTAACAAGCGTTGGATAAAGGCTTTCGCCAAGACAAAAAGCACTCAAAAAACAGGTCAAGATAAGCTTTTTCATACTTTATCCTTTAAAAAGATTTGATAAATTTTATCAATATGTGAAAAAAAATTCTGTCGTAAAAGCGACTATTTGCTATAATCTTTGAAAAAAAATTTAAGGTAAATAATGAAAAATACAAGACTAAGTTGCGGTTGGATGGAAAATTTGGAGAGATTAAATAAAGATGAGTTGGATAATTTTAGGCGATTTTCTTGTATAGAAAAAAGTGCGATATATGCAAATAAATATAAACTTGTTATTTTGCTTAGCGGGGAGGCGAAACTTCTAAGCTCAAAGCATGGTAAGGATTTTATATTTACCTTTGCTAAGGCTGGAAATTTGGTGCTTTTAGACGAAAATTCTTGGCTTGAAATTACGCAAAAAAGCGAAGTTTTGGAGATAAGTTTAAATAAAATCGAGGATATGTTAAACAATAAAAATTTTAGCATGTCGCTTATAAATGCCTTGCTGACAAATATTTTGCTTCAAAGAAATTTGATAAGCGATCTTGTTTTTAGGGATATAAAAGATAGGTTAAAGGAATTTTTGCTTGATAATTCTAAGATGATAAATAGCAAAAGAATTAGCAAATTTGATATATCTATGCAAACCTTGGCGTCCTTGCTTGGAGCTCCTAGACAAAATTTATCACGTGCTTTAAATGAGCTTATCTCTTGTGGCAAAATTAGCAAAATTTCAAGGGGTAAATACGAGTTATATTTTTCAAAGTTGGATTAAATTTGATAAAAAGCAAATTTGAAAATTTTTTGGAGTTGTAAAATTAAATTTCAATTTTGGATTAAATTTGATAAAAAGCAAATTTGATTTTTTAGAGTTAAAAAAGATTTTTTGAAGTTATTTTTAAAAGTAATTTTTATAAGAAGGGTGCCAAATTTGTAAAAAAACAAATTTGGCAAAGTTTTTTAAGACAAAAGTCTGTTTATTTGGTTTTGGAGCAATTGAGTGTTATGGCTTTGAGCCAAAACCGCTGCATTTAGCTGCAAATCAGCTTGTTTTTGTTCGTTTACATTTTGAGCAACATCATTGTTTTGAAGTTGGCTCTCGTTTGCACGAAGTTGTATGCTTTGGTTTAGTGAATTTGTGACATCTACGGCTAATTTATTTTGAGTTGAGCCGATGTCTCCACGAAGTTCATTAACACCATTTATGAAATTTAGCACACTTTCTTGATTTGTGATATCTATGCTATCTATACTAGCGTTGATATCTTGTGAGCTTAAATTTATGCTTTGCTCGCCTGTGCCAGTTACAAAATTTAATTCACCAGCAAAGACATTTTTGCCGTTAAAAGTCGCATTTTCAACGCTTTGCTTCATAGAATTGCTTAAAGCATTTGCTTGGGTGCTAAGCATAGAACGTTGTGAGCTGTTAAGGGCTGCACTGTTGTAAGCAACGGAGAGTTCGTTTATCTTGTCAGCACTTTGAGTCAAATTTGATAAAGTGCTATCAGCGATACTTAGCATACCGATAGCGTCATTTGCGTTTGCGACACCTTGTTCTAAAACATTGCTTTGTGATAAAAGCGCATCGGCAATCGCCAAATTTGCACCATCTACACCGCTTAATGCACGATTCGCGGCTATATTTTCAAGAGCTTTGTTCTCTCTATCTTTTGCCTCTTGCGCGTTGTATTGATACTGTTGAGTGGTTAAGCTATTTACTTGCATCTTAAACTCCTCATGAAAAAATTTCCCTTATAATACTCTCTTAATTATAAATTTTAGCTTTCAAGTTCATCGAAACGGACTTTTACAGAGCGTTCGTGGGCTCCTAAACCCTCGGCATTTGCAAGTGCCATACATTCTTTTGCCACCTTTACAAAACCTTGCTTTTTCATGATAATAATGGAGCTTTTTTTCATGAAATTTTCAACTCCAAGCGGCGAATAAAATTTAGCACTTCCGCCTGTTGGCAAGGTGTGATTTGGTCCTGCTAAATAATCCCCCATGGCTTCTGGCGTGTAGTGTCCAAAAAATATGGCTCCGGCGTGTTTGATTTTATCCATATATTCCAAGGCGTCGTTTGTTGCGATTTCAAGGTGTTCAACCGCTAACTCGTTCATCAAAGTTACGCACTCGTTCATGTCTTTGCAAATCACGATAGCACCTTTGTTTTCTATGCTAGTTCTTGCGATTTTTTCGCGTTTTAAACTGCTTAGTTCGTTTTGGATATGTTTTTCGACTTCTTTGGCAAAATTTTTGCTCGGAGTTAGCAAGAAACTACTTGCAAGTTCGTCATGCTCGGCTTGACTAAGCAAATCAATGGCTATGTGTCTAGGATTTGCATCGTCGTTTGCTATAACGCCAATTTCGCTCGGACCTGCTATCATGTCGATATTTACATCACCAAAAACAAGTTTTTTTGCCGTTGCTACAAAGATATTGCCAGGACCCGTGATAACATCGACCTTTGCTATGCTTTTTGTGCCGTAAGCCATGGCGGCTATCGCACTTGCACCACCAATTTTATAAGCGTTTTTGATGGCACAAAGGTGCATGGCGGCAAGTAGTAAATGATTTACCACGCCTTCGATAGCCGGGGTACAAACCGTTATATCGCTAACGCCAGCAACTATGGCTGGTATGGCGTTCATCAGCAATGAACTAGGGTAGGCTGCCTTGCCACCGGGTATGTAAAGTCCTGCTCTATCTACTGGCGTAAATTTTGCTCCAAGCTCGTTGCCTATGCCGTCATCTTTTATCCAAGTTTGCGGTTTGGAGTGTTCGTGATAGTTTTTTATACGCGTAAAGGCTAGATTTAGGGCGTTTCTTAGCTCGTCACTTAGCTCGTCATAAGCCTTTTTCATTTCTTCTGGCGAGATTTTTAAGTCTTCGCTTTTTTTAGGTTCCCAGCGATCAAATTTGGCGATTTGAGCCATGAGAGCATTATCGCCACCGCTTTTAACCTCGTCTATGATGCCTAAAACTATGGGCGTAACCTTTGACATATCCATATCTGAGCGATGAACAAGTTTGTCAAATTCGCTTTTAAAGTTTTCATCGTTGGAGTTTAAAATTTTCATTTTTATCCTTTAAATTTAGTTTTTCGTATCTTGAAATTTGGCTTTGGTTACCCAAAATTCCACCTTGATGTATGTATAAAACGGCTTTTTTAAAAATTTGTAAATTTTTTTCTAGCGTTAAAAATCCAACTGGATCATAAATAAGTTCAAATTCTATCTTATTTTCATCGCAAATTTCATGCCAAATTTGATAAAGTTCGGCTTTTGGTTTTGCAAAATGATATTTTTTTGGTGGATTTAAAATTCTAACCTTTGAGTTTGGATCTAGCTTTGAAATTTGCTCTTTTAGATAAAAACTATCGCCAACGCAAGGGCAAGTGTATACATCAAAGTCTATATTTTTTGCTAAAAATGCCGCACTTGTACCCGTTCCGCTTGGTAAGAAAATGTCAAAACTAAGTCCATTTTTTTGGCTAAAATCTTTAATCTCTTTTGCCTGATCTATAAAACCAAATTCGGCGTTTTTACAGGCAACGCCCTCTGGGATATAAAGCAAATTTTTCTCATCTGCTAATTTTTTGGCAAGTTTTTCTCTTTGCAAATCAACATAAAATTTCATGCCATTTTGCAAGGCAAATTTGAAATTTCCGCAAGGTGAGAGAGCTAGATTTTTGTCTATATGCGAAAGGCAAAAGTGAAATTGTAAATTTTTTTGCTTGGCAAAAACGCTTAAAGCATACATGGCGTTTGACTGGGCGTTTCCGTGAGAGACTATGCCGTCATAATTAGATAAATCAGCGTTTTGGTAGTATTTTAGTTTTCTTGCTTTGTTGCCATTAAAAACACCAAGTAAATCGTCCCTTAAAATCCAAAAATCCCGCCCACGAAATTTAAATTTTTCTATCATTTTTTGTTTAAGAATTTTTCGATTCTTTCAATCGTTTCTTTGTTAGAAATGTTAAATTTGATTTCTATGCGTCTTGAAGCTTCTTTGTCTTCTACGCCGTCTTTCATGATAAGGTTGTTATAGCTTCTACCGCTTGCTATAAGCAGTTGGCGAAGTTTTTTGTCTTTGTTGTATGAATTTATAAAATCCATTACAGAATAAGCTCGTTTTTGGCTAAGTTCTAGGTTTCTAAGATAGGTGCCGTCGCTATCTGTAAAGCCTTCTATAACGATTTGTTCTATATATTTGTTTATGCTTGTGTCATTTAAAAGCACGTCAAAATACTTATCAAGAGTGGATTTTAACTCGTCTTTGTAAGCGTCTTTTAGTTCAAATTTGGCTCTATCAAACAAGATAGATGAGCTTAGCCTAAGCACACCAGTTTTTGGGTCTATATCTGCGTCATCTCCGAGTTTTTCTTTAAGAGCTGTGATGATTTTACCTCGAATTTCGGTTAATTTTTTAAATTGCTCTTTCGTGGAGTTTAGGTCTTTTGAAAGAGAGTTGATATCGTTTATTTTATCTTTTAACTGACTTTGTAAATTTGCGATAATTTGCTCATTTGTGCTATTTGCGTCATTTAGACTTTTTTTATTTGCTTCAAGTTGATTGTTTAGACTTGAAATTTTTGTTTGCAATGCCGAAAGTGACGAGTTTAGATCGTCATTTTTATCTTGCAATGAAAGTATAGATTTGTTTGCACCTGTGTTTTGTTCGTTTAGTTTTGTGATATTGTTTTTAAGTCCGTTTAATTCGTCATTTAAGACTTTGTTTTTGTTTGTAAGCTCTGAATTTAGGCTATGCATTTTTGCAAGTTCGGCTTTTAGCACGGCATTTAGCCTTTCGTAGCTTAAATTTTTGCCTTTTTCGTCTTTGGAATTTTCAAGGCTTTTTATTATGCTTTCGTTTTTGCTTGCCATTTCTTTTTGAGATAGCAAGTATTTAACGACTACGCCACTAATGACAAGCAAAAAGGCAAAAAATAAAGTTGCCATCAAATTTGCATACGAGATCCAAAAGGCTTTTTCACTGTTTGTTTTATTTATCTTCATCTTGCGTTTCTATGGTTTTGATTATTTCTTCGACTTCAACATCGAGTTGGGCGGCACTTTCTTTTAACTCATCAAGCATTTCTGATCTTTTTTCGTCATTTTGGCTTGGGAGTTCTTGCTCGTAAATCACCTTAAAGGCGTTTATGCCTTCGAGCATAGAATTTTTAAATGCGTCCATGGTGCGGTTTTGCTCTTCAAGTATTTTTATACTAAAGCTTTTTAGACTCAAATCCAGAGTTTTTAGGCTATTATCAAATTTGACAACATTTTTATCAAGCGAATCCATACGCTCTTGCATCAAATCGTTTAGCCTGTTGTATTGGGTTGAAAATTTGAATTCCACGCCTTTTAAACCTTCGTTAAAGTCGTTGATAGCATTTAAAATATTGCTATTTGTTTTAAGGAATTCCTCTTGTTTTGACTGAGCTTTGCTAAGTAGTCTGATATTTTGATCGACCCTAACTTGGGCTTCGGAGATGATTTTTTGTTCAAGGGCTTGAAGGCTTTTATATGAATCAAATTTGTTGCCTATGACACGATCAAGATTCGTGAAAAATTCCTCATCACTTATCCTTGCAAAGACTGTTCTTATGTCTTCAAAATGTCTTGCAGTCATTTGCATGAATCTTTGTTCTAGTTCGTCTTTTTGCCAGAAAAACTCGCGACTTTTCGCTTTTTGTTCTCTGTAAAAAATATCAAATTTAGCTTGACCTATTTTTTCAAAAAATATCCACCAAAGCGATAAAAATATGCCAAAAATTGAAATATAAAATGCCGTGCCAACTCCGCTTAATAGGCTAGCTATTTCTTTTTCTAAACCTATGGCGTTGTTTGAGCTAAACGAAGGTAAAGATAAGGCTATACTTATAAAAGTGCCTAAAATTCCTAGTAATGCGAAGCAGGCAGCGGCAATATTTGCGGCATGGTCGTTGCGTAAAACTACCACATAATCATCAAAAAATTCATCAAATTTGACATTTGATTTTTGCGTACCAGCTATGTCTAACAAATGTGACATGATAAAATTTTTAAGACATAGTTTAAATTCATCGCTTTTTTGTTCTAGTTTTGCAAAAGCTAAATAAGCATTGTGTCTTGCAAAAAATAGAGCTATAAGTAAGATAAAGCCAGATATTATTATCGTTTGTAGTCCTACTTTAAAAGGTATAAGCTTTAAAAAGCCAAGCACCAAAAGGATAAAGATTAAAATCGGTAAAGCTACTATCTTAAAATAAGTTAGCGGTGAGCCGAAATTTTGCTCATTTGATGAAGTTGTGGAGTTAAAGTTTGCCATATTTTAGTTCCTATTTAGGCAGTTTAGATCGCTAAAAGCTCGTTGCAATCTCGCAACCATGCTTTCTTCGCCAGATCTTAGCCATTTTCTTGGGTCATAATATTTTTTGTTTGGTTTGTCGTCGCCTTCTGGGTTGCCGATTTGTCCTTGCAAATATTCGCGATTTTTTGCTTCATATGTTCTTACGCCGTCCCAAAATGCCCACTGAGTATCGGTGTCGATATTCATCTTAACAACGCCGTAACTAACGGCATTTTTGATATCTTTTAGTTCGCTACCGCTACCACCGTGAAAGACAAAATTTACTGGTTTTTTGCTAGAAGTTGCAAATTTTTTGGCTACATATTCTTGAGAATTTTTAAGAATTTCTGGGCGTAAAACCACATTTCCCGGTTTATAAACTCCGTGTACATTGCCAAAACTTGCAGCTATGGAGAATTTATCGCTGATTTTAAGCAAAGATTCATAAGCAAAAGCTACATCTTCTGGTTGAGTGTAAAGCAAGGCATTATCAACACTAGTGTTATCAACGCCGTCTTCTTCGCCACCTGTTACGCCAAGTTCTATTTCTAAGCTTATGCCAAGCTCGCTAAGTTGGCTAAGGTATTTTTCGCAAGTGCTGATGTTTTCGCTTAGACTTTCTTCGCTAAGGTCAAGCATGTGCGAGCTAAAAAGTGCCTTGTCGTGAGCTTTTTTAAATTTGCGAGAAGCCTCGATGAGTTCGTCTATCCACGGCAAAAGTTTTCTTGCTGCGTGGTCTGTGTGAAGGATAACAGGGATGTTATACTCACGGGCTAATAAATGGGCTTGTTGGGCACCTGCTATGGCACCCAAAACGGCGGCATTGGGGCAAGTTTTTCCTGCAAAAAAACTAGCACCACCATTGCTAAATTGAATAATAACGGGCGAATTTGCAACTTTTGCAGCCTCCATAACGGCGTTTAACGAGTTTGAACCGACTACATTTACAGCAGGTATAGCAAATCCTTCTTCTTTTGCGTAAGCATAAAGTTTGCTTACATCATCGCCGAGAACGACACCGGCATTTACGATATCTAAGGCTCCCATTATTTATCCTTTATATTATTTGTATTCGATTTTTGCTTTTGAACGAAGTTGCTCGCTTTTTGTTTTCATTTGAGCTTGGAATTTTTGCATTTTTACATCGTTTAAAAGTTGTTTTTTGATTTTATCAAATGGTATAGTACCAGCTGGTTTGAAGTCTTGTTTTATGACAACATGATAGCCGAAATTTGATTTTATAGGTTTGCTTGAAAGTTCACCATTTTTCATAGCAAAAACAGCATTTGAAAATTCTTTAACCATGGCTGATTGTGGGAAGTAACCAAGTTCGCCACCTTGTGCTGCTGAACCTTTGTCTATTGATTTTTGAGCGGCTAGTTCGGCGAATTTTTTATCTCTAGCATCGCCACTAAGTTTTTTAAGATCAGAGATTATGCTTTTTGCGTCTGCTTCTTTTTCAACCAAAATGTGTTTAGCACGAGCTTGAGCTGGTTGGTTGAAAGCTTGTTTGTTTTCATCATAAAGTTTTTTAGCTTCTGCATCGCTTGCTTTTTGTGAATCGAAGATTTTTTTCATATAAATTTCGATAGCGATGCCATTTTTAGCACCATCAAGAGCTTTTAGGTACTCTGGATCTTTTTCTATGCCTTTTTCTTTAGCTTCTTTTAGGATAAGTTTTCTATCAACTAGGCTTTGAATAACGCGTTTTTTAGCGTCAGCTGGAAGGTTTGAGTAACTAGCACCCGGTGCAGTTGCTGCAAGTAAAGCGTTTGCTTCTGTGTCGTTGACAGCTTCGCCATTTACTGTTGCGATAACGGCTGCGCTAAGGCTAGAAGCAAGGGTCATTGCCAATACTGAAGAAATAAGAGTTTTTTTCATTTGTATTCCTTAAAAATAAAATAAGTTTGGCATTATAGCAAGAAAGTGATTAAATATTGTTGATTTTTTGCTAAACTTTCAAAATGCAAAATAAAAATGATATAAAAAATATAAAAAAATTATTGCTTTTTCATTTTCAAGACGCAAAAAGTGAGCTTAAATTTGAAAATTTATACGAACTCATTGTTGCTGTGATCTTATCTGCACAATGCACCGATAAAAGGGTGAATCTCATTACGCCAAGCTTGTTTGAAGCATATCCTAATGTTTATGAACTAGCAAATGCAAAACCCCAAAGTCTTAAATTTCTTATAAAATCTTGCAGTTTTTTTAACAATAAAGCCGAAAATTTGATAAAAATGGCAAAAAGCGTGGTAAAAGATTTTGGCGGAGAGATTCCGCTGGATGAAAAGTCTTTGAAAAGTTTAGCCGGAGTAGGGCAAAAAACCGCACATGTCGTAATGCTTGAAGGCACGGGAGCAAATGTAATGGCGGTTGATACTCATGTTTTTAGGGTTTCACATCGTTTAGGGCTAAGCAAGGCAAAAGATCCTATCACAACCGAGCAAGACTTGACAAGGATTTTTAAAAGCGAACTTGGCAGACTTCACCAAGCCATGGTGCTTTTTGGGCGTTATACCTGTAAGGCAACAAAGCCAAAATGCAAGGAGTGCTTTTTGTCGGAGTTTTGCAAGAGCGAGGATAAAATCATATAAATTTAGTGTCTTTGGATAAATTTTGCCTTTGCCAAATACTTTTTTATGGCGACATTACCTAGCAAGATAAAAATCTTTTATAGCAAAAATTTGCTTTTATTGCCACGATAAATTTGCATCAAATTTGATAACTTTATTGTTTTTTG
>JAILCJ010000225.1 GCA_024680445.1 Campylobacter sp. | reverse complement strand
TCCTCCAAATGTCCGCCCGCGATTTTTACTACATTAAAATTAGCTTCGCCAGTAGAATCGGTCGATCCGCCAAAAACTCTTGATATGTGGTTATTTGCATTAACGATAACAGTATTATTATTTACATTGCGATCATGTTTTTCGTAATCAGGTTCTTCTGTAAAAGCACCATATATAGTAAGTTGAGTATTGGTAATAGCATCACTTTCTACCAAAATGTTATTATCTGCAAGTAGATAATCACTCCTTGTATTTATTTTAGCTGGGGCATAAACATTTGGCCAAATAGCTCTCATTTCCATGCCGTCTGGGGCTGTGATAATTTTTTCGTCTGGTCTTAGCTTTGTTATAGTAAAATCATTGCTTGCTTCGGCCGTAGAGAAGATAGTCGTACCAAATAACGCACACAGTGCAACATAAGAAAACTTCATCCTTACTCCTTTGTCCAGTGTTTAAAAAATCATTAAACGATTTAATAACGAATTTTAACAGAAAATAAAAAAATTAAACTGAAATAATCACTTTTTTTCAAAATTTTTATAAAAAAATTTAAAAATTTGTTTCAAATTTATCAAATTTGGTTTTGAAATTTGTTTTTTTTAAATCATCAAATTTACTTTTACAAATTAATCAAATTTGATAATTTAAATTTGATGTTGCGAATCATCAAATTTGCTTTGCGTTTGGCTACTCTGTGGATTTTTTCTTGTATCAAATTTGACTTTGAAATTTATCAAATTTGGTTTTGAATTTATCAAATTTACTTTTGAAATTTCATCAAATTTACTTTTACAAATTCATCAAATTTGATAATTTAAATTTGATGTTGCGAATCATCAAATTTGCTTTAAACTTTGGCTCACGGCGGAGTAAATTTCTTCGCTTGAAGAGATTAATTTTTTATCAAATTGAGAGCGATTGAAGGTGCGTTGACGTTTTGCAAGTTGTGCGGTGTGGGTGGATATAAGCTCAAAAAGTTCGTTCTCGTCTTTGATATCTCCACGAAAAAATTGCGCACATTCTTTAAGTCCTATGGATAAAAAAGCTTTTTGCTCGGTGCCATAATGCTCAAAAAGCCATTTTGCCTCGTCCAAAAGTCCCGCATTTAACATTTGTTTTGTACGTTCTTTTATACGTTCTCGCAAAATTTCCTTATCCCATAAAATTTCGTAAATATCAAGCTCTTTTATCAAGGGGACGGATGTGTTTTGCCTTAACCATAAGCTAGGTTTGCTGGCACAAAATTTGTAAATTTGATACCATTTTTCTAGTCTGTAAGTGTCATTTTGGCTTACTTTTTGTATAAATTCCTCATCTATTTGCTTTGCGAGGGCAAAAATTTCATCATTGCTTGGAGTTTCGCATTTTGGCACATCTGGACTAAGTCCGCTAAGCATGGCTTTTAGGTAAAATCCGCTACCGCCGGTGATGATAAGGGGGCGATTTTGGGCGAATTGTTTGGCGTTTTTATAAATTTCAAAAAAGCGACCAACGCTAAAATCCTCGTTTGGCTCGATAACATCTATGCCAAAGTGTTTTACTCTGCTTAGTTCGTCCTTGCTTGGCTTGGCACTGGCGATATCGATATATTTATAAATCGCAAGGCTGTCAAGGCTTAAAATCACCGCATCAAATTTGCTCGCAAGCTCCAAAGCTAGGGCACTTTTGCCACTTGCCGTCGTACCTATGATAGCTAATTGTTTCAAAGCAAAGCACTATAAAGTAAAATTTTTTCGCTCTCGTTATTTTTAAGTCCGTTTGCGACTACATTTCCTAAAATTTCGGCAACGCTTGGAGCCATAGAAAGCCCAAAACTGCCAAAACCAAAGCAATAAAGCAAATTATCATAATTTTTATCCCTGCCAAATATCGGCAAAGACGCTGACGAGAAGGTTAATTTTTGATTGAAATTTAATTCTTTTAATTCTTTATCTTGCATGTAAAATCTTAATTTATTTAAAATTTCATTTACATTTTGCCTGTTTGAATTTAAGCACAAAATCCTTATTTTGCCCTTATCTGCAAGCACGCTAATGCCTTCATCTACAAAAAATAGCGGGTATTGCGGTAATTTTTCGCTTAAAAAACTTGCTTCATAAAGCCATGTTTGTTTGATAGCAAAATTTACTCTTAGTTTAGAAAAAATTCTAGGATTTACATCGCATAAAACAAAATCATCAGCCGTGTATGAGGCGTTTTTGCAAAGAAATTCCGAAATTTTATCATTATCAAATTTGATATCTAGCAAATCATCGCTTAGCACCTTTACCCCAAGCTTTAAAATTTCGCCTTCTACAACCTCTAAAAACGCCTTTATATCGAGTATTCCGATATTTTTGTTTTGAACTCCACCGCCATTAAAAGCAGAAAAAATTCCAAGTTCGTCGCGACTTTGAGTAAATTCAAAAAGCCTTCTTGTTTTATCGCCCGGACGCAAACTTGCTAGGCGGGATTTTAAAGTTTTGCTATATAGCTCCAAGCCCCCGTGTGGCGAGAATTCAAAGCCAAAATCATCATATATATCAAGGCTACGATTAAACAAATTTGATTTTAAAATTTTTAGTTTTTCTCGACTTTGGGTACCGATATCTAGGTTATTTAAGAGTTTTTTTGCTCCCCATTTTAAAAAGTCAAAATTCGCTTCAAAACCACTTTTTAGTTCTAGCAAAAGTCCGCCAAAAATATCATCGCCTAGTAAAATTTCGCTACAATTTTCGCTATCGCTTTGCTTTATATAGGTAACTTCAAGTCCGTTTTTTACCATTTCATAAGCATTTAAAGCACCGATGATACCACTGCCAACGACTACAACACTACTCATTTTTGCCCCCTTGTTTTTAGGGATTATACTAAATATAAATTTAAATTTAAAGCAAAACATTGTAAAATCTTGCAGAAATTTAAAACTTAGAAAGCAAAGAAAAATGTTAAAAACCCTAAAAGATATCGGTGAACTTATAGTTTTTAAACACTCGATTTTTGCCCTACCTTTTATTTTTACGGCTATGATAGTGGCTAGTAAAAGCGTAAATGATAGTGTTTGGTTTGGTTTTAGACTGCTTATTTTAGGCGTGATTTGTGCGGTGAGTGCAAGGAATTTTGCCATGGCTTTTAACCGCTACAAAGACGAAGATATCGACAAACTAAATCCCCGCACCGCAAATCGTCCCAGCGTAGACGGTCGCATAGGACGCAAAAATGTAGAGCTATTTATCATCGCAAATGCCGTTATTTTCGTGCTTTGTGCCTTAGCGATAAACAGCCTTGCTTTTTGGCTAAGTTTTCCTATACTTGCCGTGCTTGGCGGATATTCGCTATTTAAACGTTTTAGTCCGCTTGCCCACTTAGTGCTTGGGCTAAGTTTAGGTCTTTCACCCATAGCTGGCGTCGTAGCTGTCGCAAACGAGATAACACTTTGGAGCGTTTTGCTTTGCCTTGGGATAGTGTTTTGGACGGCAGGATTTGACTTGCTTTATTCGCTTCAAGACATAGAATTTGATAAAGAGCACGAGCTTTTTAGCATACCTAGCATTTATGGTTCAAAGGCAACATTTTTTATATCGGCGATATTTCACGCCTTAGCGATAATCTTTTGGTTGCTTTTTGCTTGGGCGGCGGGGCTAAGTTTTTTTGCATTTTTAGGCATAGCGGTATGTGCGGCGATACTTTACAAAGAACACACGATAGTTCGTGAGGATTTTAGCAAGATAGACAAGGCGTTTTTTACTTTAAATGGCTATGTTAGCATTTTGTTTTTTGTCTTTGTTTGGGTGAGTTTGCTATGATTAGACTTATACCAGCCGAGCTAAGCTTGGAATTTGAACGTGACGGCAGTGGGGACGAGATATTTTTAAGAGAATTTAACGCCATAACATTAAACGAAGAAGATCCGCTTGGTGCTTGGGTCAAACGTGCCAAAGCAAGGGGCGATACAAAAGACAGCGATCAAGTTCTTTTGACTTTGCTTATCGAACTTCACCGCAAATTTGATGAACTAAATGAACGTTTTAGCGGTGTTACAAAACAAAGGGTTAAACTAAGTGCCAAAGCCAACATCGACAGCATAAATTTTGAGCATATTCATACCAGCCAAGACGCCTTTGATAAAGATGATATTTACTATGCAAGGCTGGTGTTACCGATATTTCCAAAGCGAACCTTACCTATTTATCTTGAAGCCTTAGACGCTAGAACTTGTAAGATAATTAGAATGCACGAAGACGATGAAGGCGACTGGAACGCTTATGTAACGGCGAGAGAACGTATAATGATAAGGCAAAAAAAGGCACAGGAGTAGGCTATGAACGAGATTTTTCTTTTTGGTTTTATACTGGTTTTGGCGATATTTTTCGTGTTTATGCTACTTAAAGAAAACGAAAATAACAAGAAATTTACAAGATACGAAAAAACTCTTGAAGCCATAATGCAAGAAAATTTTTTACTAAAAAAAGAGATTTCGAAACTTCAACCGCAACAAGCACAAGATATCGATATTAACGCTATTCAAAACAGAATTTTATCAAATATCAACGCCATTATAGATGAAAAACTTGCAAATTTCACACCAAATTTAATTCACGATAATGGCGGCTATGATGTCGAAGTTTTTGATGAAATTCAAGAAAGACTTTTCCGCCTAGAAGGGCGTTCAAGAGAGTTAAATAAAATGGTGCCAAACGAACAAAGCCAAAAAGATCAAATCATCAAAATGTTTAATAACGGCAAAAGTGTCGAACAAATCGCAAAGGACATGCGACTTGGCATTGGTTGGGTCGAAACCATACTTAGGTTAAATAACCAAATTTGAATTTTTTTGTAAAAGATAAAATTTTATACAAAAATTTATTTATTTTTGGATTTTAAATATTTAAAAATTTACATCTGCAAAAGGATATAAAAATAAAAGAAGGTGACTACACCGAGTGAGAATATGCTATGACAGGTGATGAATTTGAAGAAATGTATCGTATGGCCGAAAGCGAATCTCCATATATTGGTTTTTTAATATCAAAATATGGTGGGGACACAGATAATAATCCAAAGCTAGAAGAATTTAGAAATCTTAAAAGAATAATTGCTAAAAAAAAAGATAAAACATATGATTATTGGATGAATGAATATAAGCGTCTTAGAAATGATTTAATGCAAGAGATAGAAAATTTAAAATCAAAACAATAAAAATATAGTTTTAAAATGGTGGAAGCGAGGGGGATCGAACCCCTGTCCAAAAACAAAACAACCATGGCCTCTACATGTTTAGTAAAAGTGAAAACTTCACTTGATCACGCTCACTTTCCAAAACGTTTAATCAAGCTAAGACAAAATTTCAATCCCTACCTTGTCAGAGCAAAGACCTACACTATCTGGATTACCAATCGACTTTTTTAGATAGTATCAAAAGGATCGGGCTCAACTGAACTTACGCAGCTTTAGCGTAAGCAGGAGCAAATTTAACGTTGTTTGCGTTTAATTTTAATTTTGAGCTTTTTACGCTTTGCTCAAAGCGACATGCCACCATAGCCACTCCGCTCCTGTCGAAGCCAAGTCACTCCCATGTAAAAAGGGCGGTATTGTATCAAAAAATTAGTTATTAGTCAAGTTTTTGTGGGATATTTACGATGAGTGGTTCAAGAACACTGAAATAAGTTGCATCGTTTTCGATATCGACACGGTATTTTGCAAATTGGTCATTAACCAAAAGTAGCCAGTCTATAAACCCGTCATTTGCGGGACCTTCGAGTTTTCTTGCCTCATCACAAACATCCTCCGCCAAAGTCGTTAATTTGATGATAGGCTCGATATGCATATAACCTGCGGCTGATTTGATATTGTGAAAAATTCTAAAAAGTTCTTTGACATTTTCTGAGTATTTTTCGGGGCGATTGAGACTTATTATCAAAGGCTCCATTATGTCACACATTAAAGTATAGTGCGATACAAACTCGTCAACAATGTCGTAAGAGTATTCTAATTCTAGTTGTTTTAGTATGCCCATAACCACTTTCCTTAATTTAGTTCGTGCATTGTAGCAAAATTTTGGTAAAATTAAAAGAAAAATTCAAAAAGGTGCATTTTGGACAGGATAATCGAAGCGCAAAGCGTAAATTCTCAGAGTGAATTTGAAGTAAGTTTAAGGCCGGCAACTTTCGAGGATTATATAGGGCAAGAAAAAATCAAACAAAATTTAAATGTCTTTATAAAAGCGGCGAAAAAACGGGGCGAGTGCCTCGATCATGTGCTATTTTATGGGCCGCCCGGACTTGGCAAAACGACCCTAGCACACATAATCGCAAATGAAATGGGTGTGGCTATCAAAATGACTGCCGCTCCGATGATAGAAAAAAGTGGCGATTTGGCGGCGATTTTAACAAATTTGCAAGAAGGTGATGTGCTTTTTATAGACGAAATTCACAGACTTAGCCCGGCCATAGAAGAAGTGCTTTATCCGGCTATGGAGGACTTTCGCCTAGATATCATCATAGGTTCGGGGCCGGCTGCTCAAACCATAAAAATTGATTTGCCTAAATTTACCCTTATCGGTGCGACAACTCGTGCCGGCATGATATCTGCACCGCTTCGTGATCGCTTTGGCATGGACTTTCGCTTGCAGTTTTACAGCAATGCCGAACTTGCCAAAATAGTCTCCAAGGCGGCAGAAAAACTAGAAAAACCAAGCGAAAATGCAGCCTCGCTTGAAATAGCCAAAAGATCGCGTGCGACGCCTAGAATCGCCCTTAGGTTGTTAAAAAGGATCAGGGATTTTGCTGATGTTAATGACGAAAATATCATCAGCGAAACTAGGGCGAAAGAATCGCTTGACGCCTTGGGCGTAAACTCTTTGGGTTTCGATGAAATGGATATCCGCTATCTGCAAATCTTGCTTCAAGCCAAACGCCGACCTATGGGGCTTAGCACGATAGGTGCGGCTCTAAGCGAGGACGAAGGCACGATAGAAGACGTCATAGAGCCTTATTTACTTGCAAATGGCTATATAGAACGCACGGCAAAAGGGCGTATCGCTAGCGAAAAATGCTATGATACCTTTGGCGTAAAAATGGCTATAAAACAAGAAAAAGGGCTGTTTGACGACATTTGAGTTAAATTTTTGGCAAAATTTATCAAATTTGCTTTGATTTTTGTTTTGTTGAAATCAAATTTGCTTTCGCTGTTGCCAAATTTGACTTGAATTTTTGAAATATCATTATCAAATTTGCTTAGATTTTTGCTTTTGCTGAAATCAAATTTGCTTTCGCTCTTATCAAATTTGCTTGTTATTTTGGTTGTTTGCCTCTGCTTTGTCACCCTGTGGATTTTTATTTTTTTGGAATTTGGTTTTAAAATCATCAAATTTGATGAGTTTATTTTAAATTTGATGTTTTTTGCTGTAAATTTGATGTTTGTATTTGATACTAGAAATTAAAAATTTTTTGTTAAAGCACCAAATTTGACTTGAATTTTTGAAATATCATTATTAAATTTGTTTAATTTTAGTTTTGTTGATATCAAATTTGTTTGATTTTTAT
>JAILCJ010000222.1 GCA_024680445.1 Campylobacter sp. | reverse complement strand
TCTTTGCTTTCTAATACTAAGGCGTCTTTTAGCGGATTTAATTTAGCATTTAAAGCATAGTTTGTGTTGATTACAGCTATGCTGACATCATCTAGCACCCTAGGGAGTTGGGCAGTTTCTATCTCGCTAAATTTCAAATTTTTTGGATTTTCTGTGATATCAAGTGGAGTTTTAAGGGGATTGTCATTTAGTTTGATAAGTCCCCTAAATTTAGCTAGGCTTAGATGAAGCTTACTTGGTAGTTATCTTTTCGCCCTTGGCGTATTTCGTATGGGGTTTTGCTCTTGCCGATTACCACCGATGTCAGCGGTGTGTAGCCCTCTGGTATGCCTATTTTTTGCGATAATGCCTTATCGTGTATGAGCCCTGCTACCGTGCCATTTACAGGGCAACTCGCAAGACCTAGATCAGTGGCTCTAAGCTGGATATTTTGCACCATTGTGCCCACCGTCCAAGCTAGGCTTCTATTGACAAAATCAACATCTATGGCTTCTTTGAATGCCTCTGGCGCATCGCTAGCTAGCGGTGCTGAGATCACGATATAAACAGGAGCGTTATACAAAACACTGCTGATGTTTAGCGGTTTGCCATATTTGCTCACACCGAGTTCATCGAGCTGTTTTAGGACATCCTTGTCGGTGATGACGCTAATATGGGTGTTTTTGCTGATAAATACGACCGGCGCGTAATAAATCGCCTCCAAAATCGCATCGATTTCTGCCTTACTTGGCATATAATCCGTAAAATCACGCAAACTTGTTCGTTTTTGCATAGCTTCTAGTAGTTGCATTTCATCTCCTTTGTGCAAATTCCATTAGATTATCGCTTTTTTGGTCTTTAAATTTACTTAATTTGCGTAATTTTCAGCAAAGCCCAGCAAGGATTTGCTTGCTGGGTGAGTTATTAAAATGCAGGTAAAATCGCACCTTGGTATTTTTTCTCTATAAATTCTTTGATCTCTTTTGAATTAAGAACTTTGTTTAGAGCTTTTGTTTTTGGGCTGTTTTCATTGCCTGTTTTAACGACAAGGTAGTTAACATAAGGGCTGTCTTTGCTTTCTAATACTAAGGCGTCTTTTAGCGGATTTAATTTAGCATTTAAAGCATAGTTTGTGTTAATAACAGCGATATTTACATCATCAAGGGTGCGTGGGAGTTGGGCAGTTTCTATCTCGCTAAATTTCAAATTTTTTGGATTTTCGGTGATATCAAGCGGAGTTTTAAGGGGATTGTCATTTAGTTTGATAAGTCCAGCACTTGCCAATACATCTAATGCACGGCTTTCGTTTGTTGGGTCGTTTGGCACGGCTACGCTATCACCGTCTTTTAGCTCTTTTATGTCTTTTATCTTGCTAGAATACACGCCCATTGGCTCTATATGAACGCCAACTGTTTGAACTAAGGTTGTGCCTTTGTTTTTATTGAATTCTTGCAAATATGGCAAATGTTGAAAGAAATTTGCGTCTACATCGCCATCTTGTGTTGCCAAATTTGGTACTGTGTAGTCGTTAAATTCTTTGATTTCAAGTTCAAAACCTTCTGCTTTTAAAAGCGGTTGGGCAGCTTGTAAAATTTCAGCGTGAGGGACTGGGGTTGCAGCAACTATGATTTTATTGTTATCAGCAGCGTTTGCAAAAGCAACGATGCCAAGGGCTAGAAGTGATGAAGTGAAAAGTTTTTTCATTATTTATCCTTATAAAAATTTGCTAACATTTAAAAGGACGCTTTTATGAAAATCTTTTTAAATGTTTAGCTAACTAAGCACTTAAAAAGACTTTTGTGCTTAGTTTTGGTCTTGCGACATCTTAATTTCTGCCAAGCGACACATATCGCACATATCTGATTTCATGTTTTATCCTTTCGTGAAAAATTTGGGCTGATTTTAAAGAAAATTTCTTTAAATTTTGATAAAAATTGCTATTTTTTAGTGATTTTATAAAAATAATTTCCCAAAATTTGAAAAATTTGCACCATAATCACGAGAATTACGACCGTATATAGCATGATATCAGGACGAAATCTTTGATAGCCATAGTTTATCGCCACGGCACCCAAGCCTCCGCCACCAACTGCACCAGCCATGGCTGAAAAGCCGATATTTAGGATAAGGGTGAGGGTAAAAGCCGAAATTATGCCAGGAAGTGCTTCGACAAACATTACTTTAAAAATTATCTGCAATTTTGACGCCCCAAAGCTTTTTGCGGCTTCGATTATACCGCTATCGACTTCTTTGAGCGAATTTTCTATGAGCCTTGCTACAAAGGGAGCCGCCCCTATGGTAAGTGGCACGATGGCTGCTGTGGTGCCTATGCTAGTGCCAACTATCATTTTTGTAATCGGAAAAAGCACGATGATAAGTATGATAAAAGGGAAACTTCGCAAGGTATTTACGATAACATCGAGGGTACTATATAACACAGGGTTTGGTTTTAGCCCATTTTTGCCAGAAAGTATAAGCATCACAGCAGGGATAATGCCCAAAACAAAAGCCAAAATCGTAGAAACCAAGCTCATATAAAGCGTTTCATTTATCGCAGGGAGCAGTATTCGCATAAAAACATCGCTAAAATTTGAAAAATCTATACCAAAAAATTTCATTATCCTATCTCCCATAAAACGCCACTTTTTTCTATAAAATTTATCACTTTTTCTTTATCTTTTTCATCTATATTTATGACTAAGTTGCCAAGCACTATGCCGCCTAACTCTTCGAGTTTACCCCAAACTATGTTGAAATTTATGTCAAGCTCCCTTGCCATGGTTGTTATTACACTATTTTGTGCAACTTCTTTTGGAAAATATAGCTTTACATTTACCCCGCTTGTTGGCAAAATTTCATCTTCGCCCAAAAAATGTCTCATTTTTTCGTCTGGTTTTAAAAATAGATCTTGCGTAGTCCCGCTACTTACGACCTCGCCACGATCTAGCAAAACCGCTGTATTTGCGATCTTTTTTACAACCTCCATTTCATGAGTAACTAGCACTATGCTTATGCCAAATTCTTTATTTATCTTAGCCAAAAGCTCCAAAACACCTTTTGTGATCTTAGGATCAAGTGCCGAAGTTGCCTCATCTGAAAGCAAAATTTTAGGGTTTAAAGCCAAGGCTCTGGCTATCGCAACTCGTTGTTTTTGACCGCCAGAAAGTGAAGCTGGATAGACTGATTTTTTTTCGCCAAGTTCTACAAGTTCGAGCAACTCGCTAACACGAGAATTTATATAACTTTCGTCATAGCCCCAAAATCTAAGCGGAGTTGCGACATTTTCAAAAACATTTTTGCGACTCATCAAAGCGAAATGCTGAAATATCATGCCTACATTTTTACGAAAATGTCTCAACTCATTATCATTAAGGTTTTTGATCTCTTTACCTTCAACTAGTAAATTTCCGCCTTGATAACTTTCAAGTCCGTTTATACAACGAAGCAGAGTGCTTTTACCAGCACCGCTATGTCCGACAATGGCGAAAATTTCGCCTTGCCCTACATCAAAACTCACATCATTTATGATAAGATTTTTGCCGTAGTATTTTTTTAGATTTTTTATATGTATCAAGGCTTTGTCCTTATAAAATTTCTTTTCTTAACTCGTCACCGCTTCGAGATGATAATAGGGCAGGGGCTATATCAAACACCGTATATGCACCGCTTTCGCCCTTTTTGCTTAATTTATAAGCAGCTCTTGCGTAGGCGACTAAAACGCTGGCTGTAAATTCTGGATTCGAACCAAGTTTTAGCGAAAATTCGATGATATGTTTTGTTTCATCGTTTTGACCAGTTGCACCGCTTCTAAATACAAAACCACCATGCGGGATACCGCCGTGTTCGCGTTTTAGGGTGTCTAAATCTATAAAATGCACGGTAGTATCGTAGTCTGCAAAATAATTTGGCATAGTTTTTATTTCGTGTTCGATTTTAGCTTTATCGGCATCATCTTTTGCGACTACAAAGCATTCACGAAGGTGTTTTTGCCTTGTGCTTAGTTTTGGATTCTCGCCTGATCTTACTTTATCAAGTGCTTCTTGAACTGGTATGGTGTATTGTCTTGCGTCTATGACCCCGTCTATTCGGCGAATAGCGTCAGAGTGACCTTGACTTACGCCTTTGCCCCAAAAAGTATAACTCTCGCCATTTTCAAGCACACTTTGGCTTATCAAGCGGTTTAAAGAAAACAAGCCCGGATCCCAACCAACGGCTATAATGCCTACTTTGCCGTTTTCTTTGGCATTTTTATCAACATTTGCAAAATGCTCTGGAATTTTGGCGTGAGTATCGAAACTATCGACAACATTGAAATTTTTAACAAATTCTGGTGTTTGTTTAGGCAAATCAGTTGCACTGCCACCGCAAAGAACCAAAACATCAAATTTGTCTTTATGAGCCAAAATGTCGTCTTGTGAAAATACCGGTGCTCCAAAAGTTTTTACACTTTTTGGATCTCGTCTTGAAAAAACTGCGACTAGTTCGCAATCGCTTGTATTTTTAACTGCCAACTCAACACCGCGTCCGAGATTGCCATAACCTAAAATTGCTAATTTTATTTTACTCATTTTATATCCTTTGAAATTTTATTTTTTGTGCGAAAAAAAACAAAATTTCACGGCACTCTCTCAAATTTCCAAGTTCTTATGCAAAATCCAAAAAATATCATTTCAAAGTTTTAACATTTCTTTTTAAATTCAATATAAATTATGCAAATTTGATTTTTAAATTTTGTGTAAAATTTGAGTTTTTTGCTAAATTTACTCAAATTTATAAAATCAAAAATCAAATTTGAAAAAATTCAAGGTCAAATTTTCACCCTAAACACCAAAATTTTCAAGTTCATTTATAACTTTTGCAAGCTTATCTTTTGCGTTTTGTAAGCCTTGGCGATTTGTATCAACGACATTTTGCGGAGCCGATGCCAAGAATTTCTCATTTGAAAGCATAGCGTCTAGTTTTGCAACTTCTTTTTCAAGTTTGATTTTTTGAGAATTTAACCTTGCAACAATAGCGCTTGTATCAACCCCGGCAAGCGGGATAAAGCTTTCTAAATTTTCGCTTACATCACGGATAGAATTTTCGATTTTTTCTGTGCAGAATTTGACTTCATCGCACTTAGCAAGCAATTTGATGTAATTTACAAACTTGCTTAGATCCACGCCATCATTGCTTTTTACATAAGCTAAGGCGATTTTTGAGTTGCCAAGTTCGATTTGAGCTTTTGCACGGCGTATGCTAACTATGGCCTCTATGATAAGGGCGAAATTCTTTTCTATTTTTAGGTCTCGTTCTTTTAGTTTTGGATAAGGCTCGACCATGATAGAGCGTGAATTTTCAAGGCTTGTGCCACTAAGTTCGCAAAATAAATATTCGCTCAAAAATGGCATGAACGGACTAAGCACTCTCATGGCTTCTTTGAAAATCGCTCCAAGTTCGCCGATAGCGGATTTTTCAGCCTTGCTAAGCTCTATGCCCCAGTCACAAAACTCGTCCCATAAAAATTTGTAAAGTGCGTTTGCTGCGTCATTGAAGCGGTATGAATCTATATTTTGGCGAACCATGCCAACACACTCGTTAAAACGACTTAGCATGTATTTGCCAAGGGTGGTATTTATCTGAATTTGGTCTAAATTTTCAAATTTGCTTGCATTTAAAAGCAAAAATTTACTAGCGTTATAAAGTTTGTTTGTAAAATTTCTTACCAAGACTAATTTTTCATCGCTTAGTCTTATATCTCTGCCTTGAACGGCGAGTAAAGCTAAGGTAAAACGCAAAATATCTGCTGAAAATTCGTTTATTTTATCAAGCGGATCTATGATATTTCCGCTACTTTTACTCATTTTCTTGCCGTCTTTATCCTTGACAAGGGCGTGCAAATATATGTCTTTAAATGGAATTTGATTTAGGGCATTTTCGCTTTGAAACATCATTCTAGCAACCCAGAAAAAGAGTATATCAAAGCCTGTGATAAGCATGGTGTTTGGATAAAAATCCGTCAAATCGTTTTCAAACCATTTTTGCCCTTTTAGTGCCTCGCCATTGCCCCAACCAAGAGTTGAAATCGGCCAAAGACCGCTTGAAAACCAAGTATCAAGCACATCTGGATCTTGATTAAATTTTTTGGAGCCACATTTTGGGCAAGCCAAAACTTCGTCCGCCTCGTCCGCCCACTCGTGTCCGCACTCGCAGTAATAAACCGGAATTTGATGACCCCACCAAAGTTGGCGACTGATACACCAGTCTTTTAGCTCCCTCATCCAAGCATTGAAGCTGTTTATCCAATGACTCGGATAAAATTGGGCGCCGCCGTCATTTACTTTTTTGATGGCTTGTTTTGCTATATCGCTTTTAACGAACCATTGCTTTGAAATGTATGGCTCGACTATGTTTTTACAACGATAGCAATATCCCACTTGATTTACATAATCTTCGATTTTTTCGATATTTCCAAGTTTTTCAAGCTCATTAACAACGATATCACGGGCTTCTAACCTTTCAAGTCCTGCAAATTTATCGCAATATTCGTTTAAAATGCCTTTTTCGTCAAAAATAGTTATAAATTCAAGATTGTGTCTTTTGCCAACTTCATAGTCGTTTATATCGTGTGCCGGAGTAACTTTAACAAGTCCGGTTCCAAATTCCATATCAACATGAGAATCGGCGATGATAGGAATTTTGCGATTTATTATCGGCAAAATAACGCTTTGTCCGATAAGGTGTTTGTAACGTTCATCGGCTGGATTTACCATAACGGCAGTGTCGCCAAAGTAGGTTTCTGGACGAGTTGTAGCGACTACAACATAAGGTGATTGGGCTTTGTTTGAATTTTCGGCTAAATAATAGCGAATATGATAAAGTTTGCCCTTGTTTTCTTTGTGATCAACCTCAACATCGCTCAATGCTCCGTCGTGCGTACACCAATTTACCATATAATTGCCTCTTACGATAAGGCCTTTATTGTAAAGGCTAACAAAGGCTTTTTTGACGGCTTTTTTTAGCCCTTCGTCCATGGTGAATCTTTGTCTGCTCCAAGCTGGTGTGATGCCAAGGCGTCTCATTTGATGAACGATCTGACCGCCACTTTGTTCTTTCCATTGCCAAACTTTTTCAAGGAATTTTTCTCTGCCTATTTCTTCTTTTTTGATACCCTGGGCTAAAAGTTGTTTTTCGACTACATTTTGAGTGGCAATTCCAGCGTGATCAAGACCGGGTTGCCAAAGCGTGCGATATCCGTCCATGCGTTTATAACGCGTCATGATATCTTGAAGTGTAAAAGTTAGCGAATGCCCGATATGTAGCACTCCTGTAACATTTGGCGGTGGCATCATAATGCAGAAATTTTTGCCTTCTTCTTGTATGGATTTGTTTCCATCTATCTCGAAATATCCGCGTTCTTCGCAAATTTTATAAAATTTTTCTTCTACTTGTTTTGCATCGTAAAAATCAGCCACCTTGCATCCTTAATTATTATTTAAAAAATGCACGATTTTACAATAATTTTTCTAATAACTTGATTAAAAAGGCTAAAAATAGGGATGTTTTAAAAAGAATAAATGTGAATATATAAGGTTTTTGTTGATATGCAATTTTAATTTTGAAATAATAAAATTGTAAATAATTTTATCAAATTTTATATTTTCTGGCTTAGCGATATTGTTTTTGCAAAATTACCGCTGCAATGGCGAAGCCGCCGTCGTGACTTATGCTTAAATCCGCTTTTTTTATAGCAAATTTTTTGCGAACCTTTGCTGAAAATTTTAGTTTCGGAGCACCTTTTTTGTTTTTGCTTATGATGATGTCTAAAAATCCGCATTTAGCACAAATTCCACAACCCAAAGCCTTGGCTGCTGCTTCTTTTGCAGCCCAAAATCCTGCCAAACTTGCGTCATTTTTTGCTAGTTTTATCTCGTCTTGATTTAAAAATTTTTTCAAAAATTCATTACCAAAACGTTCGTTTATCCTTGTGATTCTAGCTATCGCAATGATATCTACGCCTAACATTTTTTGGCTACTCCAAAATTTTAAATTTAGCTTGATTTGTTCGCATCAAATTTGATGTAATCATGCCTTTTAAAAGCTAAAATTCGCAAAATTTAAGCAATTTTAAAAAGCGAAAAAACATCAAATTTGATAAATTTGCAATCTGTAAATAGCAAATTTTGCTTACTGCACTACGAAATCTGTAAAAAAGATATTTTTGATATAGCCGTCAGCTAAAACTTCATTTATCTGATTTACTATCTCGTCTTTTAGCCTATCTTTGCCCTTAGAAGTACTGACTTCTTCGTAGGTTTTAGCCGAAAGTGTGCGTATGATGATATCACGAAGCAAGGCTTTTTTCTTATCAAGCTCCGGTGTTAAAGTTTCGGCGCTTTGCTCCAAGTCTATCTTGGTTTTTAGGTATCTTGAACCGTTTTCGCTAAGCAAATTTACGACGAATTGTTCTAGCGGATAAATCGGTCCCATATTCATATAGTCCACGCTTCTTTTGCCCGGCTGTTTCATCGGTACGGCTTGTTGTGCAACTTGCTGTTGTTGCGCTTGTGCACCGCCTGCTACCTCTGGCTCTTCATCTCCGCTAAGTGCCAAAAATGCTATCAAACCACCAACAACAAGCAATAAAACCAAAATCACCACTATGATGATAAGCATAAGGTTTTTGCCGCCTTTTTTAGGGGCTGTTTCGTTAGTTTCGACTTCTTCTGCCATTTTATCTCCTTAAATTTTTGCTTTATTATATCTAAATTTGTTTTTTATCAAATTTGATTTATAAATTTTGTGCCATTAACTCGGCTTGTTTTAACAATTCCAAAGCACCTTGTGAAATGAATTTTTGTGCAAATTCTTTGCCTAAACCATTATGAGTGCCTAGTTTTACACGTGTGCTATCTTTTATAAATTCGCTACCGTCTGGCAAACCAACTATGGCATTTAAGCAAATTTCATCGCCTGAAATTTTGGCATTTACGCCTATTGGTACTTGACAGCTACCGCCAAGACAAGCTGCAAATTCGCGTTCTATGCTTGTTTCTATCATGGCGTTTTCATCTTTTAAAACTTCTAGTATTTTTAAAATTTCGTCTTGCTTGATACACTCGATTCCAAGCGCACCTTGACCCATGGCAGGGATCATTTCATCAACTTCAAATGGCAAGACATATTTTATTTCTTTGTCGAGATTTAGGCGATTTACACCGGCTTTTGCTAGGATAATCGCATCAAATTCACCTTCTTTTAGTTTTCTCAAACGAGTATTGACATTGCCACGAAGTGAAATTATATGCAAATCTGGTCTTTTTATGAGTAGTTGCATGCGGCGGCGAAGGCTTGTAGTGCCTACTTTTGCCCCTTTTGGTAACTCATCAAAACTAGCAAATTTTTCGCTTATAAAACTATCTCTTACATCATCACGAGATGAAATTGCTCCCAAAACTAGTCCATCTGGGAAAACAACAGGGACATCTTTTAGGCTGTGAACGGCGATTTGACTTTCATTTTTTAGCATACTTTCTTCGAGTTCTTTTGTAAAAAGCCCCTTGCCACCGATCTTTGCAAGTGGACTATCAAGTATAACATCGCCTTTTGATAGCATGCCAACAAGTATAACTTCAAGTCCTGGATGAGATTTTTCAAGTCTTGCTTTGATGTGTTCGCTTTGCCACATTGCTAGGGCGCTTTTTCTAGTTGCAATTTTGATCGTTTTCACTTACTGTCCTTTTGTTAAATTCTACCTTTATTTTTTCGCCAAGAAGCTCATCTCTGGCACTTGTTTTTGTTTTTATATCTATCAAATCCGTTGTTAAAATGCCGTCTTTTTCAAAGACTATGTCATTTTTTATTATGTCTTTGTTTGGTTTATTTATATGTATGTTTATTTTTAAAAATTTAGCCTCGAAGCCATTTGCTAATTTTTGACTTTTTACAATTTGCACGCCAGTAACCAAAAAAGCACCACTTTTTGCATAAGCTCGGTTGATATACCAGTTTAGTCCGTGGCAAAAGGCGAGATTAGCGAGTATTGGTATTATCATCAATGACTTCAACATCTATGACTTCTTCGCTTTCATAATCATTTTGTCTTTTATAATTTGTGTTTTCACCTTTTTTAAATAATGAAAATATCAGTATAATTATCCCTAAAATATCGCTGAAAAGTCCCGGCAAAAACAGCAACAATCCGCCAAAAGCCATGCCTAAAATTTTGTAAAAATCCACAAAATTTTCAAAGGAATTTTGGCTCAAATTTGATCTAAAATTTGTAATACCACCTTGTAAAATGAAAAAAATTCCAAGCATAGAGCTGGCAAAAACTTCAAACAAAAGGGCTAAAATTCCATAAGCGTTGGCGAAAAAATATGCCAAGATAAATTCCAAGATAAGATAAGGGATAAAAATGGTTCTTAGCATAATTTTTCTTTTAAGCACTCCAAGGCTTTGTTTGCGTCGATCTCTTCTTTGCTAAGTCCATTTCTGGTAATAAATTCGACTTTGTTATTTGCCAAAGCCTTGCCAACCAAGATAGCAAAAGGCGCGCCTATAAGCTCAAAATCGTTCATTTTTACACCAAACCTTTCGTTTCTATCATCTATAAGCACATCAAGACCGGCTTTTTTGGCGTTTTCATAAAGTTCAAAGGCAAATTTGACAGCATTTTCGTCTTTCAAATTTGATATGATGATGAAGGCGTCAAAAGGCGTGCATTGCTTTTTCCATATACAACCTTTATCGTCGTGGCTAGCTTCTATCATGACAGCCATTAGCCTTGAAACGCCTATGCCATAGCAACCCATTTCAAAAGCCTTTGCCTTGCCATTTTCATCTAAAAATGTAGCCCCCATGGCACGAGAATATTTATCGCCAAGTTGAAAGATATGTCCGACTTCTATGCCCTTGCTGATATTTAGTTTTTCACCGCATTTTGGGCATTTATCGCCTTCGCAAACGGCTATTAGGTCTTTGTATCTGTCTTCGTTGAAACCATCAACGCTAACGCCGATAAAATGGTAATCTACTTCGTTTGCACCGCAAATCATTTGGCGGTTGCCCTTTAATTCTTTGTCTATGTAAAAATCCACTCCGCTAAGTCCAACTGGACCGCAAAAACCCGGCACCAAACCGACTTTTTTAGCCTCGTCTTCGCTCACATCTACAACTTCAAGTGCCCCACAAGCATTTTGGGCTTTTATCTCTTGAAGCTCGTCGTTTCCACGCACAAAAAATACCACTATCTTTTCACCGTCTTCGTAAATAGCCTTTTTTATAACGGCTTTTATGGTGTAAAATTCATCAACCTTGAAAAATTCTGCCACATCTTTTATGCTTTTCATAAGTGGAGTTTTAAATTTTGCTGCGTCTGCTTCTGGACTTGGAGTGTTTGTAGTTTTTGCTTGTCTTTTGGCAGCCTCGATATTTGCTGCATAAGTGCATTTTTCGCAACAAAGTATGTCATCTTCACCGTTTTTTGCTAAAACCATAAATTCCTTGCTACCGCTACCGCCTATGGCTCCACTGTCGGCTTCGACGGCTCTAAAATTTAACCCCAATCTAGTTAAAATTTTGCCGTAAGTTTTCTCCATAAGATCAAATTCACGTTTTAAATCCTCTTTGTTTGCATGAAAGCTATAAGCGTCTTTCATTATAAATTCTCGTCCTCGCAAAATGCCAAATCTCGGTCTTGCCTCGTCTCTAAATTTGGTATTTATCTGATAAATATTTTTTGGCAAATCCTTGTAGCTAGTGACTTTGTTGCGTATCATAGCGGTTGCACTTTCTTCGTTGGTCGGACTTAGCACAAAGTCGTTGTCTTTTCTGTCTTTAAAACGCAAAAGTTCTTTGCCATAAACGCCGAATCTTCCGCTTTGTTTCCATAAATCGGCATTTGTTACCATGCTAAAATTTACTTCAAGCGCCCCAGCCTCGTCCATTTCTTCACGAACGACTTTTTCTATTTTGTTGATGAGTTTTTTACCCAGTGGCAAATAGTTGTATAATCCTGCTCCATTTTGTTCTACAAAAGCAGCTCTTAACAAAAATATATGACTTGGTAAGGTGGCGTCTTTTGGTGCTTCTTTGGCGGTTGGTGCGTAAAATTTAGAAAATTTCATTTGTATTTTCCTCTCTTCTTATATCAAAAATATATTCAAAACTTTTGGCGATATCATCCGCATTTTCTTGTTCTGAAATGTGTTTTAAATTTATCGTTGGAGTGTGTAAAAATGCGTTTAGAACTTGATTTATAAGCTTTTTTGCTTCGTTATGATCGGAATTTTTAAGATAGCCTTTGTCTATGGCTTTTTGAAGTTCTTGCATGGCGACTTCGTTGGCTTTAAGGCGTAGGGATTTTACAAGCGGTATGCTTATGGCGTCTTTTGTATATCTTAAAAAATCCCCAACATTTTTTGCCACGATAGAATATGCGATCTGTGCTTGTTCTTCGCGTAAGGCAAGGTTTTGTTTGACTATCTCATCAAGGTCATCAACCGAATAAACTTCTATGTTTTGCATATCCTTTATGGCTATATCTCTTGGCACGGCGATATCAAAAAAGTATCGTTTAAAATCGCAAGCTTCGATGATAAGGTCCGTGATAATAGGGTGGGGGGCTGAAGTGCTTGAAAATATAAGGTCATAGCTATTTACAAAATCTTTGAGTTTTAAGATGCTATCCCAGCTAACGTTTTCGCCCAGTTCATCGACTAATTTTTCAACTCTTTGGCTACTACGGTTGATGATGATGACCTTTGCTCCGCTTGATAAAAGGTGTTTTGCGGCTAATTCGCCCATTTCGCCAGCACCTACTACAACGGCGGTTTTGCCCTCTAATGAGCCAAAAATTTCTTTTGCCTTTGCAACGGCGACAGATGAAACAGAGATGGGATTTTTAGAAATTTGAGTTTCATTTCTGACTTTGGCGGCACATTTTATGGCAAATTCAAAGAGTTTTATCAAATTTTCGCCCAAAACTTCTTGTTGTTTTGAAAAGGCAAAGGCTTTTTTGAGCTGTCCTAAAATTTGCGTTTCGCCTACAACTAAACTATCAAGCGAGCTTGCAACGCTAAAAAGGTGGTGAACCGCACCGCTATCTTCGTAAATATCGGCTCTTTCAAAAAGTTCGTCTTCAAAAACGCCTGAAAATATCGCTAAACAACGGATGATATGGCTACTAGCGGTGGCTATATCATCAACATAGGCTAAAATTTCAACTCTGTTGCAGGTGCATAGGGCGACTATTTCGAGGATATTTTTACTTGATTTTATAAGTTTTAAAATTTGAATTTTTTTCTCATCACTATCAAAGGCGAGTTTTTCACGCACGGCTATATCGGTGTTTTTATAGGTAAAACTGATATCTAGATATTG
>JAILCJ010000214.1 GCA_024680445.1 Campylobacter sp. | reverse complement strand
GGATTAATAAATGGCACTTTGGCAAATTAGATTTTTTATTTTACCCGATAAACATATCGATGTATCTAAATTTGATAAAAATGATTTTGACGATGGTATTTTTTGGGAAAAAGTAAATTTTAAAAAAGATTTTTTTGCGATATTTTCTAATATACTAAACCCAAATAAATCTTGGTCAAACGACATAGACTTATATGGACAGCAAGATGAAAATTGCATAGAAATATATAAAGACAAAAATGATAAAGTTCAAAGCGTATCGTTTAGGATAGATTTTAGATCTGATTATATTAAAATATTGGATTATATAATCAATTTTTGCACAAATTACAATTTTTGCATAATTAGTAATGATTTAATAAAAATTCCTCTGAATAGTGAAAAATTTATAGAATATATCAACAATACGCAAAATATAAAAAAATATCAGATTTTACAAAATTTAGATAAAAATTAGTGTTGAATAAATATGACTCAAAACAAGTTAAAAATTTTTCAAAGTATTTTTATACCAAATAAAAATAGATATATGCAACTCCCTCGAATTTCATGTAAGAAATTTCGTAAAATTTTAAAGTATTTTTCTACTTCGCTACACTTGTAGCTACGAGCAGAAGGGGCTATGCCAAGCACCGCTTAAGTAAATTCAAAAGCACAAAAAGAAAGAATTTTCTTTTTTGTCTTAAAAAGTTACGAACAAAACGAAGTAAAAAGAGCGTTAATTTAGATTGGCTAACTTGGAAAATCTCTGTCAAATTTTACTAAAAATGATAAAGGTTCTTGTAAAGTAGCGTAACTAAAAATCCACTTAAATTGAGCCATTAAAAATATAAAACTACTAGACTTTGAGAGTCGATTTGATTTTTAAAGGCTTTATTTTATCGCTTTTCCAGCCATAGCTTGATAAATTTTTATCTCGTCTTTTAGCATTTTATATCTTTGAGAGATGAGGTTTATCCTTGCGTCTATTTCGTTGTTTTTGGCTTGTAAATATTCTTTTAATTCTACCTTGCCAACTTCGTTTTTGAGTTTATAAATTTGGGCTATTTTTTCATAATTTTCGATTTGTCCTAGATAGTTTTGATATAAATTTGTATCATTTTGCAAGGCTTTGTAAGCCATATCAACTTCATTTAATGCCGTTGTTAAGGTGCTTATATACTCTAACTTAGCCGCTTCAAAACTTGCTTCGCTTATGTTTAAATTTGCTTTTAAACGCGAATAATTAAGAAAAGGCAAGTTTATGGACAAGGTGCCACCGAGTGTGCTTAGGCGAAAACTCTCGTCCCAGTTTTCATCATTGCCTTGCAAACTAGCGCCTATGCTTATGCTTGGATAAAAGCTTTTTTCGCTCACTTGCAAATTTAATAAAGACTGCTTTATCCTAGCGATGGCTGCATTTAAATCCGGACGCTTTGAGAGTGAGTAAAGCGGAACATCAAGGTCAACTCCGAGTGTTTTGGTATCTAAAATATTTTTGAATTTAAACTCAAAATTTGGTCTTTCATTTAGCGCATTTCTAAGCATTTGTTCGTTAGTTTGAATAGAATTTTGTGTGCTTGTTAAGCGATTTTTGGTGTTTAAAATTTGACTTTGGACTTGCCTTAGCGAAATTTCTTCGTCTTTGCCATTTGCAACCTTGCTTGAAACTATCTTGCCAAGTTCTTCGTAAATTTCGAGAGTTTGCGTGTAAAGTCCGTAAGCTTCGTTTAGATATAAGGCGTTAAAATATCCGTCTATTATGCTATTTATAACGCTAAGTCGCACGGCTTGCAAATCAAATTCACTTGCATTTACCTCCCAAAGTGCCGCATCTTTTGCGTCGGCTAGTTTTGCCCATAAATCAAGTTCATAATTTAAAGTAAAACCGCTCGTATAGCCTTTTTTCCACTCGCTATGCATGCTTGTATCGCGGTTGGTATTTGCACCGGTTTTAAACGAAAAATCCGGCAATAAATCTGCCTCGCTAAGCCCTGCTTTTGCCCTAGCTTTTTGTAAATTTATGGCTGATTTTGCCAAGTCGGTGTTGTTTTTAAGTCCAAGATCGACTAATTCGTTTAGATAATTTTCACCATATCCAAGCCACCATTTTTCGTCCAAATTTATGCTTACATTATCGTCTAAAAGCAAGTTTTCATAATTTCTATCTACTTTTGAAACTGCACAACCGCTAAGAAAAATAGCAAGTATCAAACCAAAAATTTTATACATTTTTACTCCCTTGAAAGTGCGTCGATAGGGTTAAGGCGACTTGCATTTCTGGCTGGTGTGTAGCCAAAAATGATGCCGATAGCCATGGAGGTTACGAGTGCTACGATTATGGATTGTTTTGAAAAAATCATAGAAAAATCAGGTATAAAGTTGTTTATAAAAAAGCCAAGCAGGTATGAAAGTCCGACCCCAAAGGCTCCGCCGATAACACAAAGCAAAATCGCTTCTATCAAAAACTGCTGTAAGATATTTGCTTGTCTTGCGCCGATAGCCATTTTTATGCCAATTTCCGTGGTGCGTTCAGTAACCGAAACTAGCATGATATTCATCACCCCTATGCCGCCAACTACAAGAGAAATAAGGGCGATAGAGGATATGAGAAGTCGCATGGTGCCTATGGTTTCTTCGATGGTTTGTTTTATGCTATCAGAATTTCTTGTGAAAAAATCCTTATCTCCGTGTTTGGTTTCTAAAAGTTTGCTTATGGTTAGCTCGGCAATTTGGGCGTTGGCGTTTTCGTTTACCTTGGCGGTGATAGAGCTAATGCGTCTTTCGCCAGTGATCTTGTTTATAACTGTCGAATACGGCGCATAAATTCGCAACTGTCCGTTATCCATAGCCATCATTTCGTCTTTTTTAAGAACGCCGATAATGCTTAGTGGTTTTTTGTTAAATAAAATGGTTTTGCCAAGCGGATCAACGCCGTTAAATATCGTATTTTTGGTATTTTGATCTATGACTACAACAGAAGCAGAGGACTTGACTTCGTCTTGGTCGTATGCCCTGCCACTTTCAAGTTTTAGTCCGCTTATGTCAAGCGATCTGGCTCCGCCGCCACGAAGCGAAGCGGTTGCTGAAATGTTTTGATAAGTCAAAGTGCCTGTGCTTGAAGTATTTGGCGTAACAGAATCCAAAAATGGCTGTTTTGCTAGCATTTCTGCATCGCCTAAAACCAAGGTTCTAACCCGCCCAGAGTGCATATCGCCGTAACTTTTGCCGGGCATGATGTCTATGGTGTTTGTGCCGATTTTTCGGATACTTGAAAGGATACGCTCTTGCGAACCCTGACCTAGGGCAACCATGCTAATAACGGCTGCTATGCCTATGATAATGCCAAGCATGGTAAGCATAGAGCGGAGTTTATGCGAAACGATAGATGAAATCGACATAGAAAAACTTTCTATAAATTCATCTTTTAAATGGGTAAATTTGTTTTTTTGGATTTTTATTTTTTCTTGTGTTTTGTAAATTTGAGTTGATTTTGTTTTGTCGCTAACGATATTGCCGTCTTTTATCTCTATGATTCGGTTTGCGTATTGGGCGATTTTTGGGTCATGCGTAACGATGATGATGGTGTGCCCTTGCTTGTGTAAATCAAGCAAAATTTGCATAACCATAATGCCTGATTTGCTATCTAAGGCACCAGTTGGCTCGTCGGCTAGTATTATTTCGCCTCCGTTCATCAACGCCCTTGCTATCGAGACTCTTTGCTGTTGTCCGCCACTAAGTCTGTTTGGAAAACTTTGAGTTTTATCGCCAAGTCCAAGATCGTTTAAAATTTTTTGTGCCCTTGCGGTTCTGTCACTTTTGCAAACTCCCGCATAAATGCTTGGTAATGCGACATTTTGTTCGGCACTCAAATTTGAAAGCAAGTTGTATCTTTGAAAAATAAAGCCGAATTTTTCTCGCCTTAGTTTTGCAAGTTCGTCCGCTTTAAATTTCGTGATATTTTTGCCCTCCAAAAGATACTCGCCACCGCTTGCGTTATCTAGGCAACCAAGGATATTCATAAGTGTTGATTTGCCCGAACCGCTTTGTCCTATGATAGCTATAAATTCGCCTTTTTGAATATGCAAATTTATGCCGTGAAGCACCTGTGTTTCGCCATCTCCGAGCTTAAAATTTTTAATTATATTTTTTAACTCTATCATCTTAAAAACCTATCTTGGGCCACGATTTTCTTTGGCTATCATTTTGGCTATTTCTTTGGACGAACTTTCGGAGGTGATAACCTTGTCACCTTCGTTTATGCCCGAGATGATTTGAGTTTGTAAGTTATCGCTGATACCGACTTTAACTTCTCTTTCGCTTACGCTTTTATCGGCATTTAGCACACGCACAAAGCTTTTACCATCGCGTTTTTTTATAGCCAATGCTGAAATGATAATGCTATCTTTTACTTCGCTGATAAGCAAGGAATTTTGCGTCGTCATGCCTATACGCAATATCTCGTCTACATTATCGACTATGCTTTGAGCATAATAATAAACCGCACTCGAACTTGAAGTGCTTGAATTTTGCGTTTTTGACTGATACGAACCATCGCTAAGCGTGGTAAGACCAGGATCTATAAAATCAACCTTAGTTTTAAAAATGCGATCTGGCTCACTAAGGATAGTATACTCAACCGGCGTTCCTATGGCGATTTTGGTTATATCGCCTTCTGCGATTTGCATTTTTAGCTTAACTTTGCTAAGGTCGGCGATATTTACGATAGTTGGTGTAGTTTGGTTCGCATTTACCGTTTGTCCTTCTTCGACTTGTATAGAAACAACGGTGCCGTCGCTAGGCGCTAAAATTTTTGTATAGCCAAGGTCGATTTTGGCGGTGCTTAGTAGAATTTCGGCTTGATGTAATTGAGCGTTTAGCTCTTTGATTTGAGTTTTTGCATTTGTATAAGCGTTTTTTGCGCTTTCGTATTCTTTTTTTGAAGTTGCGTTGTTTTTATACAGCTTATCTTCGCGTTCAAACTGCGTTTTTGCGATATCTAGTGCAACTTTTGCACTTTCAAGTTTTGCTTTGTAAATTTCAAGCTGGGCACTTTTGTTATCAACATCGTTTTGCCTTGTTTGACTGTCGATCTCGGCTATCATATCGCCTTTTTTGACCTTATCACCAAGTTTTACATAAAGTTTTTTGATTTGACCGCCAACTTGTGCACCCACATCTACAAGCTCGGTTGCGAAAATTTCACCGGTTGCTTCGACTTTTTTAGCCAAAGTCCCTTTTTTGGCAATCTGCGTCATATAAACTATTTCATCGCTTTTATTTGTAAATTTTGAGTAAGCATAAATGCCAAGTATAACCAAAACTGCAATTATTATATATTTTTTCATTTTCGCTTTCCCTATAAAAATTTCGCTAATCTTAATTAAAATATCTAAATAAAATGTTAAATTAGCTCAAATTTGATAATTAAATTTTGACTTTTTTGATAATTGGCATAAATGAGCTTATTTTCAGAGTGAAAATATATAAGATTAATAAGCACCCATGTCTTTTAAATTTTTTATACGATTCTCCAAACTTGGATGCGTAGCAAAAATACTAGAAAAAGCCGGTAAAAAAAACATATGAGAACATTGTTTGGCATTTAAATTTTGTATAGCAAAATTATTATAATTTAAATTTAAAAATTCATCATCACTGCCGATGAAAGAACGTACTTCCTCAAAAAATATAGTAAAATTTTTGTGATTATTGTTTATGCCTTGATTTTGACGATAATAAATTCCATCATTATAACTCCTACCAAATCTTTGGATATTTAAAAGTTTTTGCAAAGCATTTTTTATCGCATTAGGGTTACGAGTATATTTAACAGAGGTCGCATCGGCTAAAAATTCTTTTTGTCTAGAAATAGCACTTTGTATAATGCTAGCAAAAAAAGTGCCTATAAAACCTAAAATAAATAATATTAAACTAAATAAAAAAATAAATAACAAAGCAGAAATTCTAGAAGATTTGGTATTTCTACTTCGTCTAATTTTAACATCTTTAAAACTACTCATTATTTTTGCACCTAAAGTACTTATCATAGTAAGTGCAGAAATAACGCTAATCAATTTAATATTTAGCTCGATATCATCGTGAAAAGCATGTGAAAATTCATGACCTATAACACCTTGCATTTCATCTCTATTAAATGTTTTCATCGCACCTTTTGTTACAAAAATAGCCATACGTTCATTATCACGACCAAAATTTTCTCCACTTGCCATAGCATTTATACCATTTTCATTACGCATTACAAAAACACGAGGCATACGCATACGAGAAGCTATTGTCATTTCTTCGACTATATTTAATAATGTTTTATCGCCTGCTTTTTTTATATTAACTTGAGTAATTTCATCAGCATTTAATATTTTAGCCATA
>JAILCJ010000209.1 GCA_024680445.1 Campylobacter sp. | reverse complement strand
ATATTTGGTGATTGTTAGTAGAAAAATTTTAATTATTTGGGTATAGATGTATGCTTTTATATGTAGTCGTAGCGAAGCAGAAAAACACTTTAAAATTTCAAGAAATTTATTTTTTGAAAATTATAAGAGAGGATAAATATTAATTTTTTATAGATGTAATTGCGTTGGAGTTTGAGTAGAGCCAAGTCTTTAAAAAATTAAATTTAATGTTAAAATTGCATTAAAAATTATACTTGCATAACACAAAATAAATAAAAATCAAAAAAAATTGTGGATAAAATTTAGTGGCTCCGGATGCTGGGTTCGAACCAGCGACCAAGTGATTAACAGTCACCTACTCTACCGCTGAGCTAATCCGGAACACTTAAAAAAGAAATTGTATTGTATAAAAAATAAAAATAAATGTCAATAAATTTTTGCTTAAATTTGCAAAAATTTATCAACAATTTTTAAATCCGATACATAATTTCAAATTTACATAAAAAATCAAAATATGTATAGGATTTATAAGTTTTATACAAAAAGTCCGTTTACACTTTCGTTATGATAAACTCGTCTGATTACTTCGCCAAAAAGTGGAGCAACGCTAAGGACTTTTATAAATTTTGATTCTTCTTTTAATGGTATGGTATCGGTTACGATAAGCTCGTCAAGGTAACCAAGAGCGAGATTGTCATAAGCTGCACCGCTTAAAACTGGATGGGTACAGAAGGCTATAACGCTTGTAGCACCGCGTTCTTTAAAGACTTTCGATGCCTTAACTATGGTTCCTGCTGTATCTATCATATCATCAACCAAAATTACATCCTTGCCCTCGACTTCGCCGATTACGTTCATAACTTCGCTTTCATTGGCTTTTTCGCGTCTTTTATCGACTATAACCATATCAACGCCGAGTTTTTTTGCTAAGGCTCTGGCTCTTGCAACACCGCCTACATCAGGACTTGCTACTATTGGATTGGCTAAATTTTTTGAAAGAACATATTCGGTAAAAGCTATACTACCGTAAAGATTATCCACAGGGATATCAAAAAAGCCTTGAATTTGACCAGCGTGTAAATCCATAGTAATAATTCGATTTATACCAGCTGTTTGCATCATATTTGCAACAAGTTTTGCCGTGATAGGCACACGAGGCGCTGCTTTGCGATCTTGTCTAGCATATCCAAAATACGGTACAACCGCTGTAATAGAGCTAGCCGAACTACGTTTTAAGGCGTCAGTTAGTATCAAAAGCTCCATTAAATTTATGTTTGCAGGTGCACAAGTTGGCTGAACAACAAAAACATCTTTTCCTCGCACACTTTCGCCAACTTGGACGCTTATCTCGCCATCGCTAAACCTTTTGATACTTGCTTCGCTTAGCGGAAGCGACAAATACTGCGAAATTTTCTTTGAAAATTCCAAATTTGCAGTGCCTGAAAATATCTTATAACCTCTCATCACTTTTCCTTTTTGTTAGTTTATGATAAATGTTTTGCTTTGTTGCAAAGATCAAATTTGATTTTGTGTCAAGATAAGAATTAGCAAGGCTTAAAATTTTAGATATTTTTGCTATATCGTGGCAAAAACGGCGTGATAAATCACGCAATTTTGCCTTTAAAATTTGAGCATTGCTAATATATTTATACATATCAAAGTGCTTATTTTTCCAAGTTCATAGCCAAGACTGTTTCGCCTTTTTCGTTTGTAGCGACATCTGCCATGCCCATAGTGTTATAACCACAATCAACATAATGCACTTCACCCGTAACCCCACTTGCAAGGTCACTTAGCAAATACATGGCTGATTTGCCAACATCTTCGGTTGTAACATTGCGTTTTAGTGGGCTATTTGCTTCGTTATATCGTAAAATCATCCTAAAATCGCCTATCGCACTGGACGCAAGAGTTTTGATAGGTCCAGCAGAGATAGCATTTACACGAATATTTTTCTCGCCGAGATCGTGTGCAAGGTATCTAACTGTGCTTTCAAGGGCGGATTTTGCAACACCCATTACATTATAATGTGGCACGAATCTTGCACCGCCAAGATAAGTTAGCGTAAGAACAGAACCGCCTTCGTTTAGTACCGGCAAAAGCGAGCGTGTAAGCGAAACTAGCGAATAAACAGAGGTATTCATCGCTACTTCAAAAGCGGATTTTGTAGTATTGATAAATTCGCCCTCTAAGGCTTCTTTTGGTGCAAAAGCCACGGCATGAACGATAAAATCTATCTTGCCAAGGTCTGCTTTTATCTTGTCGGCTATGCCTGCAAGATGTTCGTCATTATTGACATCAAGTTCATAGATAAATTTGCTACCAAATTCCGTTGCTATCGGCTCTACGCGTTTTTTTAACGCATCATTTAAAAATGTAAATGCCAAATTTGCTCCGGCTTTGTGACATTGTTCGGCTATGCCGTAAGCTATCGATTTCGCATTTGCGACACCGACTATAAGACCTTTTTTACCATTCATTATCATCTTGTACTCTCACTTTTTTGATTAGTTTTACAAAATTTTCTGCTTCCAAACTCGCAGTTCCTACCAAAACACCGCTACAATGCTCTATACCGTCGATTCTGGTTATGTTTTCTTCGTTTACGCTACCGCCATAAAGTAAAGGTGCCTTTGTTTTGCTAGCGATAAATTCCAAGGCTTCGTAAATTTCTTTTGAATTCGCACTTTTGCCTGTTCCTATCGCCCAAATCGGTTCATAAGCTATGATTAAATGCTCGTAACCAAGGTCGATATTTGAAAGTTGGTCAGCTAGGTATTTGTTTGTGTTATTGGCTTCGTGGATTTTTAGATTTTCACCAACACAATAAATGATATTTAAGTTGTGTTTAACGGCAAAATCAAATTTGGCTCGCAACAACTCTTCGCTTTCACCCAAAAGTTCACGTCTTTCAGAATGTCCGATAAGCACGGTACGAATTTCAAATTCATCAAGCATTTCTTTGCCTATCTCACCAGTAAATGCTCCATTTTCGCAAGGATAAAAATTTTGTGTGCCAAGGCTAAATTTATATTCACCTTTTATAAATGCAGACGCTGGTGGCAAAAGTACGACATCTTCGTTTGCGTTTATTTCTTCATCAACGTAACTTGCATAATTTTCAAAGCTTTCTCTTGTATGATTGCATTTCAAATTTGCAACAAATTTCATCATATCTCATCCCTCCTTCTTAGTGGTTTAACACCGGGCAATTCTTTGCCTTCGATTAGTTCCAAACTAGCTCCGCCGCCAGTTGAGATAAAAGTCATCTCATCTGCATCACCAGCACGAGCGACAACATCTGCCGTATCTCCACCACCAACAACGGTAGTTGCGTGACTTTCGGCGATAGCGTGACTCATTTTTATACTACCTTTGCTAAACCTATCCATTTCAAAAACGCCCATAGGTCCGTTCCACCAAATAGTTTGAGCGTCCATTATCGCTTCGCTAAAAAGTCTAGTCGTAGCAGGTCCTATATCAAGCCCCATCCAACCAGCTGGAATTTCTTGTGCAGTTACAAATTTGACCGCACTTTCATTTGAAAATGTTTGAGCCGATACAACATCTACTGGCAAGTAAATTTTAACACCTAATTTTTTGCCCTCCATTAATATAGTAAGTGCTTCGCCTATCAAATCTTCTTCTAAAAGCGAATTTCCTATATCATAGCCCATGGCTTTTAAAAATGTAAATGCCATACCTCCGCCGATTATAAGCTTATCAACGCGAGGTAATAAATTTTTAAGTGCTTGAAGTTTGCCACTAACTTTTGAACCACCAGTCACCGCTACAAAAGGACGCGATGGATATTTTATAAGTCTTTCTGCAAAATCAATTTCTTTTTGTAACAAGAAACCAGCTGCTTTTAGCCCATCGCCATAAAATTTGCTTATAGCTTCTACCGAGGCATGGGCTCTATGGCATACGCCAAAAGCATCATTTATATAAATTTCGCCAAAGGTTGCTAGTTCTCTTGCAAAATCTTCTTTATTTTTTGTTTCACCCTTTTCAAAACGCAAATTTTCAAGTAGCATTATTTCGCCAAATTTTAATTTTTTGTATTTTTCTTTTGCGTCAATGCCGATAACATCGTTTGCCATTATGACTTCTTGGCGAAGCAAAAATGCAAGTCTTTTTGCCACTGGTTTTAGCGAAAATTTTTCTTCAAAACCATCTTTTGGACGACCAAAATGCGATGCTAAAACGATTTTACAACCACGATCAAGGCAATATTTTATAGTCGGAATCGCCGTAAAAATGCGTCTATCGTCGCTGATATTGCCAAATTCATCCATAGGAACATTAAAATCGCACCTTATGAAAACACTTTTATCTGTTATGTCTATTTCTTTTATTGAAATTATATCGCTCATCATTTTCCCCCTACAAAAACGCCCATATCAACAAGTCTTGCTGAGTAGCCCCATTCATTATCATACCATGCTGTTACCTTTACCATATCGCCACAAATGACTTGTGTAACATCTGGCACAAAGATAGAACTTGCCGAATTTGTAGTAAAATCTCTCGAAACCCTATACTCTTTATCAATGAAAATTTTATTTTTGAATTCGTTTTGTGCTGCTAGTTCAAAAGTTTGATTTACCTCATCAACGTTAGTTTGAACATTTAGTACAGCGGTTAAATCCACCAAAGAAACATCAGGCACTGGCACACGCATAGCACCGCCATTTAGTTTACCATTAAGATGAGGCAAAACTTTACCTATCGCCTTTGCAGCGCCCGTTGTTGTTGGTATGATATTTTCAGCGGCTGCTCTTGAACGACGAAAATCTTTGGATTTTATATCTAGTATGCTTTGACCATTTGTATAAGCGTGAATCGTGGTCATAAGACCTTTTTGTATACCAAATTTGTCATCAAGCACTTTTACAACTGGGGCTAGACAGTTTGTAGTGCAACTAGCGTTTGAAATTATTGCTTCGCCCTTGTATTTATCGGTATTTACACCCATAACATAAACTGGCGTGTCGTCTTTTGCAGGAGCACTCATAACGACTTTTTTAATGCCTTTATCAAGATAAGTTTGGCAACTTTGTGTAGTTAGAAATTTGCCCGTACATTCTAAAACCACTTGGGCACCGTATGCTGCGTAATCAAGCTCGTTTAAATCACGAGTTGAAAAAACTTTGATTTTTTTATCATCAACTGATATGCAATCATCACTAAGCACTTTAACATCGTGCTTAAACTCCCCATGCACGCTGTCAAATTTGAGTAGATATCGTGTCATTTCACGATTTGCGGTGTCGTTTATTGCTACGAGTTCGCAGTCATCGCGTTCAAGTATGATTCTGGCAGCACATCTGCCTATCCTACCGAAACCGTTTATTGCGATTTTTACTGACATTTTAGCTCCTTATTAAAATAATATGCTACAATTTTACACAAAGTTATTTGAGAAATGTATAAAATTAAGGTAAAAAAAATTGAACTTAGCTCTTTTTGGCGGAAGTTTCGATCCACCGCACACCGGGCATGATAGCATAGTTAAAAATGCATTGACGCACCTAAATATCGATGTTTTGCTTGTAGTGCCAACCTTTATAAGTCTGTTTAAAGATGAGTTTTCGGCACCGCCGGAGTTAAGATTTGAGTGGGCTAAAAAACTTTGGGGAAATTTAAGTAAAGTACAAATTGATGATTTTGAAATTTTACAAAATCGCCCCGTTCCAACCATACAAACGGTTAGATATTTTTATAACAAATTTGATGTTAGCAAATTTTATCTTATCATAGGTGCCGATCATATCGCATCTTTAAAGAAGTGGCATGAGATAGACGAGTTAAAAAAACTTTGTGAATTTATAGTTGCTAAACGCAATCATATAAAAATTCCAGCAGAATTTAAAAAACTAGATATTCATGAAGATATCAGTTCGTCGCGTATACGAAACGAACTTAATTATGATAAAATACCGCAAATAATAAAAAAAGAAGTAATAAATTTTTATCAAGGAAATAAATGAGTAAAAATTTAAAGAGAATCGACGATATAGTAAAGATTTTGGATGAAAAAAAAGCAGAAGAAATTCAAGTTTTTGATATGAGGGGTCGTGATTATTTTGTAGATTATGTTATAATTTCAACCACGATGGGTGATCGACATGCTTTATCGCTAACTGATGAGCTAAAAGAAAGGCTTAAACTACTCGGTGAAAACTTTCTTGGCATTGAAAGTTCAGATGATTGGGTTGTGTGCGATCTTGGTGATATACTTATACATTTGCTAAGTGCAGAATTTAGAGCAAAGTATAATATCGAAGAATTGTTAGACAAATTAAAACAAGTAAAATCTCAATAAAAAGGAATTTTTATGAAAATAAAAAATTTAGCACTCAGTGCGCTATGTTTTTCATTTTTAGTTGGTTGCGCTACTAGCAAAACCGTGTCAAATGAAGCTATCGACAATATGTACGCTAATGAAGCAGTCGATTCAAGCAAACCACTCGTTATATTTATAGTTGATTCGTCTGAATCTATGGATAAACCAGATTTAAACTCAAATATAACTAGAATAGGCACAACAAAACAAGACCTTAAAGATATAGTAGCTCTTTTAGATATGAGCAAAACAAATCTTGGTCTTATCAATTACGGCGGTCAATGCGAAGTAACAACAGCTATCAAATCAACCGCAAACACAGCATACTTTAATGCAAAAATCGACAACATCAAACCGGGCGGTTATAGTGCAGTAGCACAAGCCATAGAAGCTGCAAATCAAGTCATCAAAGAAAGCAATAACCCTGACACTCACATAGTATTGCTTAGCGATGCACACGATACTTGCGGTGGCGATCCAAAAGCTGCAATGACAAAACTTATCGAAGACAATCCACACACAAAAATTTCAGCCTTTGTTTTGGGTGAAGATCCAGATGATTTTGCTAAAAATCAACTCAAAGACTTGCTAACAAGCGATAAAAGATACTTCGAGATAGCAGATCCACGTGAAATGTCAAATGCCCTAAGAGACATAATTCCTATCGAAAGTCTTAACGGCAATGGTTGGGATCATGGTGTTTATAACTTCGAGATCACATTTGACTTTGATAAAGCCGTTATTAAACCGCAATTTTATGGCAATGTTCAAAGACTTGCTGATTATATGCTAAAAACTGGTCGTGCTATGCAAATTCAAGGTCACACAGATAGCATCGGAACAGAAAGATACAATCAAAAACTTTCTGAAAGAAGAGCAAATTCTGTTAAAAACAAACTTATCGAACTTGGTGTAGATCCTAGCAAACTAAATGCAGTTGGACATGGCGAATTAGTACCAAAAGTTGATAACTCTACTCCTGAAAATAGAGCTATTAACCGCCGTGTTGAAGCTCACCACCAATAAAAATTTCTGGGGCATTTTGCCCCAGCTACTTTTTCTTTAATTTTATTCGTTTTATCAAATTTGATTTATTTTTAGCACGTATATAAACTGCTTTACATTATTTTTCATCACCGCAATTCATAAATAAATTTCTGTATGTTTTATTTTCTTTAGATTTGGCTTATACGAGCATTATTTAAACAAATTCAAAAATATAAAAAGAGC
>JAILCJ010000206.1 GCA_024680445.1 Campylobacter sp. | reverse complement strand
ATCAAATTTAAAGCAAATTTGATAAAAGAAAAAATCCACAAGGTAGAAAAAGCAAATTTGCAATTTTAAAAATTTTGCAAATTTGCTAAAAATTTTTGGCTTAATAAATTACGCAAAAACTCCACGTTTTGGGCCACTTTTGCCGTGGCACTCTTTGTATTTTTTGCCACTTCCGCAAGGGCAAGGTGAGTTGCGTGGGATTTTTTTGCCACTATTAAATTCCTTTGCGGCTTGCAAACTTTGTGCTTGTTCGTTTTGCAAACGCTCTCTTTCACGCTCGGTATCGACTTCTTCACGACTTCTAAGCCTTAGCAAACTAAGCATTTTGACGCTCTCGCTTTTTAGGCGATTTACAAGCTCCATGAAAAGGTTGTAGCTTTCTTTTTTATACTCAACAAGCGGATCTTTATGGTTATAACCCCTAAGTCCTATGCCCGTTTTTAGGATATCCATTTGATACAAATGCTCACGCCAAGCGTTGTCTAGCACTTGCAAATAAAGCAATTTTTCTATCTCATGCTTTTGTGTCTCTTCGAGCACGCTCATACGCTCGTCGTATCTTTGTGTGATAATTTGGGCGATTTTTGCAAGCAAATCCTCATAGTCAAGCCCTTCAAGCTCTTTTTCGTCTATGCTTTCGCCGCAGTCTTTTTCAACTATCGCAACGAGATTTGCCAAGTCAAAATCATCTTTCAAGCCGCCGCTAAAAATTTCAGCCATTTCTAGCAATCCGCTCACATAAACTTGGCGATTTTCGGCGATTTTATCGCTCATGTCGTATTCTTTATCTAGCAATTCATCTCGGTATTTGTAAATGGTTTTTCTTTGTTCGTTTGCGACATCATCGTATTCAAGCAAGTGTTTTCTGGCTTCAAAATGCAAATTCTCAACCTTCTTTTGTGCATTTTCAACAGCCCTTGTTACAAGCCTACTTTCTATGCTTTCGCCCTCTTGTATGCCTATACGCTCCATGATGGATTTTATACGATCGGCTCCGAAAATTCTAAGCAAATTGTCCTCTAAACTTAGGTAAAATCGGCTCTTGCCCGGATCGCCTTGTCTGCCTGAACGTCCACGAAGTTGGTTGTCTATACGACGGCTTTCGTGTCGCTCTGTGCCTATGATATAAAGTCCGCCAAGCTCTCTAACTTCGTCATTTATGCGAATATCAACACCACGACCAGCCATATTTGTAGCTATCGTTACGGCACCCTTTTTGCCGGCTTCGGCTATGATTTCAGCTTCTTTTGCGTGGTTTTTAGCATTTAGCACGGAGTGTGGGATACCAACCTTGGCAAGCATGGAGTGTAAGGTTTCGCTACGCTCGATACTTGCGGTACCAACAAGGACTGGCTGACCCTTTTCATGGGCGGATTTTATCTCGTCTATAACGGCTTTAAATTTCTCGGCTTGGGTTTTATAAATAAGGTCGTTTTCGTCTTTTCTGATAACTGGAACATTTGTTGGGATACTGATAACATCTAGTTTATAAATTTGTGAAAACTCGGTAGCCTCGGTTTGTGCCGTGCCTGTCATACCGGCTAGTTTTTCATACATTCTAAAATAATTTTGATAAGTCGTATCGGCTAAGGTTTGGCTTTCTTCTTGAATTTGCACGCCCTCTTTTGCTTCTAGTGCTTGGTGCAAACCCTCGCTAAAACGTCTGCCCTCGCTAAGTCTGCCCGTAAATTCATCGACTATAACGATTTCGCCGTCTTTTACAACATAATGCACATCTTTTTCAAAAAGATTGTGAGCCTTTAAGGCTTGGTCTAAATGGTGGCTTAAAATGGCGTTTTCAAGGTTATACAAATTCTCTACGCCAAAGAGTTTTTCAGCCTTGCTGATACCTTGCTCGGTGATAAGGATAGTGCGGTTTTTTTCATCTACCACAAAGTCTTTTGTAGGTTTAGAATTTGGCACCGCTGGATCTGCTGGCTCACCTCGTTCTAGCTGTTTGGCAACTTCATTTGCCTTGATATAGCCATCAAGTGTGCGATTTGTCGGACCTGAAATGATAAGCGGAGTTCTTGCCTCGTCTATCAAGATACTATCGACCTCATCGACTATAACAAAGTGATGTTTTCTTTGGACTTTGTCGTTTAGATCAAATTTCATATTATCCCTTAGGTAGTCAAAGCCAAATTCAGAGTTTGTGCCGTAAGTTATATCGGCACCATAAGCCGCCTTGCGTGCAACATCATCATTTTGTCCGCTTAAAATCACATCAACACTAAGTCCAAGAAAGTTGTATAAAACGCCCATTTGCGTTGCATCGCGTTTAGCAAGATAATCATTTACAGTTACGACATGAACGCCCTTGCCTTTCATCGCATTTAAGATAACAGCCAAAGTCGCAACCAAGGTTTTACCCTCGCCAGTTTTCATCTCGGCTATCTTGCCGTCGTGTAAAACCATACCGCCTATGAGCTGAACATCAAAATGTCGCATTTGCAAGCATCTTTTTGAAGCTTCTCTAACGATAGCAAAAACTTCATTTAAGACTTCATCTAGGCTTTTTTCGTCATTTTGTACTGCTTTTTTTAATTCTTCAAACGCCCCTTTTAACTCTTCATCGCTCATCGCTTCATATTTACTTTCAAGGGCATTTATCGCACCCAAACGTTTCATGTATTTTTTGACTTCTCTGTCATTTTGAGTGCCAAAAACCTTGCGAAAAATAGTAGAAAACATAAAATTTACCTTTGTAGTCGTTTTATTTTAAAATTTTAAAAGACGATATATTATCATACTTTAACTATTTATTTAATTAAAGTAGGTTAAAATGCGATTTTTCTAAGGAGAAAAAATGAAAAAAATTTTATTTACTGCGATTTTTAGTCTCGGACTTTTCGGTGCGGATTTGAGTTTTAAGACCTTACAAAGCGATTTTGTTCAAGTTGTAAATAGCAAAGACAGCATAGTAAATTATACCGGTACATTTTACGCAAAAAGCGATAACACCGCTCTTTGGATATACAAAAGCCCAACACCAAAAAAGATTTATTTTAACAAAACTCATGTTGTTGTTATAGAGGACGAACTCGAACAAGCCGTTATTACAAGCCTTGATGACACACCAAATTTGACGCTTATTTTAAGCTCTGCCAAAAAAATCACATCAGAACTTTATAAGGCAAGCTATGACGGAACGGATTATTTTATAAGCATAAAAAATGGCGTTGCCACGGCGATTGATTACGCTGACAAGCTTGATAATAAGATAAAAATTACTCTAAAAAATCTCAAAAAAGATATAGCTATTTCAAAAGAATTGCTAACGCCTAAAATTCCACAAAATTATGATGTCGTTACCCAATAAAACATCAAATTTGATATAAAAAAGCCTTTAAAACGCCTTTAAAGGCTCTATTTTTCTCCAAAATCCTTGCCAAATTCATCGCCAAAAGTATCGATAGAGTTTAGATCTATGGGACTTTGATTTACTTCATTAAGCTCTGGCGATACGACTACATCGTTACTTTTTTGCTTTTTTGGAGCATAGTTTGGTGTAGGCACTACTTGACCGCATAAATTTTTGTTTCGAATAGCTTCTATAATGTCTTCGATAGCCGCATTTTCAACTACTTTAAGGGCAAGAATCAAAACATTATCAAGGCTAATGTTATGCTTTTTGGCGGCATACTTTATAAAAGCGTCTTTAAATTTTTCTTTACCCATAGATGTTAGCAAGTCCTCGGCATAAAAACTACCGACTATAACATTTAAGGCGTCAAAAACATAAGGCTCGTTTGTAGAAACATCATCGCCTATAACTTCGAGATCAAGGCGAATTTTTTTCGTGCTATTTTGTGCCGTTTTTGAATACACATCGACTTCAAAATTTTTAATGCTTATAGCGTCACAATTCGCAAAAACCGCTAAAATAAAAACTAAAATTAACTTTTTCAAATCTTCTCCCTTATGTTTAAAAATTCGCTGTTTTTATAAAAATTTTCAACATCTTTATCTATACTTACTACATTTTGAAGGTAACGGCGAAAGTCTTGACTTCTGTTGTAAAAAAGTCGCAAATTCGCTGGATCTATCGCACGTGAAAGGGCAACATAAAGCTGTCCGTTGGCAAAGATATTGCTTAGATCGCACATTAAATTTTTTATACTCATGCCTTGGGATTTGTGTATAGTCATGGCATAAGCTAGTTTAAATGGATACTGCGAAACGCTTGCAAGCACGACTTCTTCTATCTCTTTACCCTTTGACTCAAAGGCACTTAAAGTAAATTTCATACGCTCGACTTCGCAAAATTCTCCGTCGTCTTTTTTGACTATGATGCTTGAAATTTCGCCATTTTTTTCAACAAATTCTACCACTCTGCCTTGTTCGCCATTGTAAAAATCCCCCCATTTATTTGCCACAAAGATGATTTTTGCTCCGATTTTAAGATATAAATTTTCTGGGATATTTAGGGATTTTTTAAAACTTTCTAAACGTTTTTCATTGAGTTTTGGATCATCAACTTCAAGTTTGGACTGTATGCAAATTTCTTTTTGATCTAGCGAATTTAACATAAAAGTGTTTAGGTTATCAACCTTGGCATTTGTGCCAAAAAGAACGCTTACATTTTCATCAGGGACAAAATCTTGCACTATAAATGACGAGATATAAGCTAATAATTCATCGTCTATTTGCCCTAGTCTTAACCTTGAAAGATGCTCGTAAAAGACCTTATCTTTTGTGCGTTTTGATATTTTTAGTTCGACATTTACAAGCTTAAATTCACTCCACGCCGTCGCCATAAACGCATAATTATACTCAAAAAGCGAAGTTTGCACACTTTGTTTTTTTACTGGTGGGAGCTGATAAAAATCCCCCACAAAAAGCACCCTGCCGTCAAAATCCGAAACGCTTAACCTAAGCCAAATCATTTCAAGCACCTCAGGGCTTATCATAGAAACTTCATCAAGCACGATAAGATCGGCATTTTTAAGGATAGAATATAATTTTGTTAGTTTGTCTTTTTGTTTTTTATCAAAACTCGCAAGCTCGTTTAAATCCTTACAAATTCCAAAACAAAAAAAGCTATGAACGCTCACTCCGCCGATATTTACGGCACTTATGCCTGTACTACCTAGCACAACGACATTTTTTGCATTTTTTCTATACTCTTTAATGATAGCACTTGTCAAAAAACTTTTTCCGACACCGCCACCACCAGTTAAAAAAACATTTGATTTTGATAAAATTTCTAAAATTTGGCTTAACAAAACTCACCTTGTGCGATTTTTTCGCCAATTATATCAAATTTAGACTTTTTTTAAAGACAAAAAAGGTAAAATTAAGCTCACTTTTTTTTGCAAGGACGGATAATGAAATTAGACTTTTTATTTTTTCTCTTACCTTTTATGTTGATATCTTGTACGCCAAATCACTCTGTCATGCCGACAAATTGCGAGGCAAATTCAACAAAAGAAGCTTCACGCATACAAATTTTAAATCTCGCAGATCAAAACATTTCACTCTTACCAAACAAAACAAGTTCAGAAAGATTCGATCCAAGTTTGATGATAGCAAAAAGGTTTAAAAATCTCAATCTAAACGCCAAACAAAGCGAATTTCAAAACGCTTTTTGGGCTTTTGATTCATACCGTTACAGCGAAAAAAATCCATTTTATAGCTCAAATTTCCACAAAATTTCAAAAGAGTGGTTCGAACAAAACCGCCAAAACGCTAACCAGTCCGCATTTTTAAGCCTTTCACGTCTTGCCATAACCACTACAAATACGGCTATGAGAAATTTTCCAACCTCCATGCCGCTTTTTTACAATCCCCAAAAACCCGGCGAGGGCTACCCTTTTGATTATTTACAAGAATCCACACTTAGCATAGGTTTTGTGCTTTTTGTTTCTCACCTTTCAGCCGACGGAGCATGGGCACTTGTTTTTGATGATGATGTTTGGGGCTGGGTCAAGGTTGATGATATAAGATTCATCACAAAAAACGAGGCTCTGGCATATAAAAATTCAAAATTTCTAAGCATTTTAGAGGATAAAACGCCTGTTTACAATAAAAAAGGCTGGTTTTTATTTTACGCAAGAATCGGCACTTTATTACCATATAAAAACGAGGATTTAGTTAATTATTACGGCGAAATTTATAGCAAAAATGGCAAAGAAAAATTTAAAATCCCAAAAAGCAAAGCCTCAAAATACCCTCTTGAACTAAACGATAAAAATTTAAGACAAATGATAGCCTCGCTACTTGGAGAACCTTACGGCTGGGGCGGCAAAGACAATCTCCGCGACTGCTCACTTTTGACAAAAGATTTGCTTGGTAGTTTTGGTCTTTGGTTGCCACGAAATTCAAAATCCCAAGCTTTAATAGGCGAAAGAATCGAGCTTGACGGACTTAGCAACGACGAAAAAAAGGCCGTTATCAAAGAAAAAGCCATAGCTTATAGAACCTTGTTTTTCTTGCCCGGTCACATCATGCTTTATGTTGGTATAAAAAACGGCGAACCGCTCGCCTTGCACGATATCTGGGGGCTAAAAACTAAAAATAACGGCAGAGCAGTCATAGGCGGTATAGCCATAACAACGCTTGATATAGGCAAAGATCTAGACTTTGTAGAAAGTGATAAACTCTTGCTTTCTCGTATAAAGTCAATGTCGATTTTAGGCGAAGAAGAAATGATAAGACACAACTTCATTAGCCCAGAAAACACTTTAATAAATGTAAAAAATCCTACAAAAATGCCAAGTCAAAAGCATGATTTTCCAAATCAAAAACCAAATTTAAATCCTGCCTTGCCAAGTCAAAATCAAAATTTGCCTAGTCAAAATTCAAATTTGAAACAAAATTTGCCAAGTCAAAATGCCTTGCCAAATACGCAAAATAGCTTACCAAATTCAAGCTATCAAAAAACAAATTTACCAAGTCAAAATTCAAATTCAAATCCAGCCTTGCCCTCTCAAAACCCAAATTTAAAACCCCTTTCACCAAGTTCGCAAAATGATACAAATATCACAAAGCAAAATGAGACTTTAATCATAACAAGCGAAAAGATGAATAAAGCTTCAAAAAATAACAAAACAGATAAAAATGTTACTTTTGGTAACGAAAATGAAATATCACAACTCGAACAAGAAATACTTAACGACAATGACCCTTGCCAAAACACAAGCGAGAACGAAATTTACACACCATTTTTGCCACTAGGTAGTGAACTTAAAGACACTGGTAGATGCCGAAATTACGAAACATTAGGTAAAATTTATGGTAAAAACGAAACAGAGGTTGAAAAAAATTTGGTAAATGTAGTTTGGTTAAGGGATTTTGGAGCGAAAATTTTAAAATTCAATAACAAAAATGGAGCAGCCACAGCCTTACAAGATGTAAGCGACGAGTTAAACGAACTTGCCAAAAAAGACCACCATATATTGAAATTTCTACGCGATAGCGGGACTTTTTTTTGGCGTAAAGTCGCCGGTACGGATAGGCTAAGTATGCATAGTTACGGAGCAGCCATAGATATAAATGTTGCAAATTCTAGTTACTGGCAATGGCACAAAAAATACTTTAACAATCTACCAAAAGATGTAGTCGATATCTTTGAAAAACACAAATTTATCTGGGGCGGACGCTGGGAGCATTTTGACACCATGCACTTTGAATACCGACCTGAAATTTTCTAAGCAAAAATACAAAAATTTTATTTAGAAATTTTTAGCAAATTTAATATTTCTTGCATTTTTACCATGGATAACAAGGCTAAATACACAAATTTACTCACCACTTTTGCCAAGTCTGCAAAAAAAGTATATACCATAAAGGATAAAAGATGAAAGTTTTAATAAGCATAGTTGCATTATTTGGATTTATACTAGCTATAAATTCCTTTGCCAAAGG
>JAILCJ010000130.1 GCA_024680445.1 Campylobacter sp. | reverse complement strand
TTTGATATTTTCGCCCATCAAATTTGAAAAGTTTTTATTTTAAATCTCCCCAGTTTTTGGCTATGTTAAGGCTGGTTTTTAGTTTGACATTTAGTTTATAAATGTTTTGCATGATATCTTGTGCTTTTTGTCCAAATTCTGTGGCGTATTCGTCTTGTACTTCAAAAATAAGTTCGTCGTGAATTTGCAGTAGCATTTTTGCTCTTTGGTCGCAAAGTTTTGAAATTTCAAGCATTGCAAGTTTTATGATATCGGCTGCGGAGCCTTGAAATTTGGTATTTACCGCCTCTCTTTCTTGCATGGCGATTTGCATAGGCGTTGCCTTGCTAAAATCAAAAAATCTTTTTCGTCCCAAAAGTGTTTGAACAAAACCTTCGTTTTTGGCTGAAATTTTAATGCCTTCTAAAAAGTCTTTTATGCTTGAAAATGCTTGGAAATATCGTTGTATGTATTCTTTTGCGTCGTTTCGTGAAATGCCTAGTGTTTGGCTAAGTTTGTTTGCGCCCATGCCATAAATTAGCCCAAAATTTATGCTTTTTGCTACGGAGCGGTTTTGTCCTTCGGCATTGCCAAATATGCTAATAGCCGTCCTTGCGTGTATGTCCTCGTCTTTGTTAAAGGCGTCAAGCAAGGCTGGGTCACAACTAAAATGTGCCAAAAGTCTAAGTTCGATTTGCGAATAATCAAGCGAGATGAGCGAATAACCCTCTTGTGCGATAAATGCGGAGCGAACGCTTTTTGCTAGCTTGCCACGAGCCGGTATGTTTTGTAAATTTGGATTTTTTGATGATAGTCTGCCGGTGCTTGTGCCAGTTTGCAAAAAGTTTGTGTAAATTCTGTTTTCATCGTCTTTTAGGGCGAGATTTAAAAGCGGTTCGCAGTATGTGCTTGTAAGTTTGTAAAGCTCTCTGTACTCTAAAATTTTAGCGATAACTGGGTGCGTGTCTAGCAAGTCGTTAAGCACATTTTCATCCGTGCTGTAACCGGTTTTGGTTTTTTTGCGTACAGGGAGTTTTAGGTGTTCAAAAAGCACTGTGCCAAGTTGTTTTACGGAATTTATATTGAATTTCTCATCACAAAGCGAGTAAATTTCATCGCTTAAAATTTTGATTTTTTCATTTAAATCCTGCAAAAGTTCGCCCATTTTTTTCGTATCAAGTTTTATGCCGTTGTTTTGCATATAAAAAAGTGTTTTTATAAAGCCAAATTCGAGTTTTTCGGCTATTTCTAAGAGTTTTGGCTCTAAGGTGTTTTGAAAAGTTTTATAAAATTTCAGGGTTATCCAAGCGTCTTCGGCGGCATATTTGCTAGCCTTTTCTAGCACGACATTTGCAAAGCTTTCGCCCTTTTTTACTATGTCTTCAAATTTGATAGTGTCATAATCATATAGTCTTTTTGCCACTGCGTCCATGCCGACTGCAAGGCTAGGTTCGCTAAGCCATGCAAGTATCATCGTGTCTTTAAAATTTTGCGGTGGTAAAAGTTCAAAATTTCTATAAACTATTTCGAAGTCGTATTTTAAATTTTGACCGATGACACAAGCTTTGTAAATTTGAGATATCGCCCATTTTGCAAGTTTTTGGCTTATTTGTTTGCCAACGCCAAGGTAATTGTGAGCTATCGGCACATAATATGCCCTTTCGTCGTTAAAACAAAAAGAAAAGCCAACGATTTTTGCCGTTTTGGCATCTATGCCTGTGGTTTCGGTATCGAAGCTAAGAATCGTGTCTGGCGTGATGTTTGCTAGTAAATTTTCAAGTTCTTTTTCGTCGTTTAAAAGCACGGCGTCAAAACCCAGTTTGGTATCGTTAGTGTCGCTATCTTGGCTTAAATTTTTTAAAATTCTATCAAGATTGTAATGTCTTAAAATTTCTATCACATTTAAAAGTGGATTTGATTCTGGGAATTTGGACTTTTGCATGATATCGCCAACATCGACATCATCAAAAAGAGTGGCTAGTTTTTGGCTTAAAAAGGCGTTTTGTTTGCCGTCAATTAGCATATTTTTCACCCTTTCGTTTGCGACAAAACCTATGTTTTCGTAAATTTTTTCTAAGCTACCAAATTCGTCAAGAAGTTTTTTTGCACCCTTTGCGCCTATGCCCTTTACGCCCGGGATATTATCGGCACTATCTCCGACTAAGGCTAGATAGTCACGGATATTTTTAGGCAAAACTCCGTATTTTTCGAGGCAAGTTTGGCTATTGTGTTCGATTTTACTTTGGGGGCTGTAAATGCTAACCTTACCGTCATCTATAAGTTGATAAAGATCCTTATCGTGCGTAACTATGCGGACAAAAATTCCTTCGTTTTTGCATTTTTTGACGATACTAGCGATGATATCGTCTGCTTCGTAGCCACTTTTGCTTATGGCACAAAGTCCCATTTTTTCTATCATTTCTATGCAAACTGGAATTTGCGTTTTAAGTTCGGCTGGTGGTTCGTTGCGATTTGCTTTATAATCCCCGGCGATTTCATGGCGAAGGGTTGGGCCTTTGGAATCTAGGGCAAAGATTATAAAATCGCTTTTGTATTCGTTTTTTAGGCTTTGTATAAAATTTGCAAAACCGCTTATCATGCCACTTGGTTCGCCCTCTTTGTTTTTAAGTCCTGCCATGGCGTAGTAAAGTCGAAAGAAAAAGCCAAAAGTATCGATGATGGTGAGAGTTTTCATAAAATGATCCTTTAAAAAAAGGATATTGTAGCAAAATTAGCTTTAAGACAGGGCAAGATCTGCCCTGCCATGATGCTTAGAATCTTCTGCCGATAGAAAATTCGAAGCTGTTAGTGTCGTCGTTGTGAGCTTTGTTGAGTGCTTTGGCAAAGATAAGTTGAAGTGGTCCCAAAGGTGTAACCCACTCTATACCAGCACCGTAACTTGATCTTTTGATCTCGCTAAGGCTTTTTTCGCCTATCATGCCATAATCATAAAAGATCATACCACGCATTTTTACACGTTCTATGATAGGTACACTAAGTTCGATAGAGTTGTTAAATGCGATTTCGCCACCGGTTTCATACCAAGTGCCATTGCTACCAAGTACTTTTGGAGAAACGGTTCTACTTTCATAGCCGCGAATAGAGCTTATACCGCCAAGGTAAAGTTTTTCGTTGATAGGTACATAGCCGTTTGGCCAAAGTTTACCAAAGCTTGCTTTGTATCTAAAAATCAAGTCATAGTCGACATAATCTCTTAAACCAAAGTAATAATTAAAATTCGTTCTATTTTTAACAAATTTTTCATCACCGCCAAGTCCTGCAACTTCAAGCGAAGTGCTGGCTGCTATACCACGACGCGGTAAATAATAATCATCTGTGCTATTGTAGCTAAGTGCTGGTATGATAGAGCTTTTTATGTTTTTGCCTTCTTTATAGCCTATCTCTTTTAGCACTTGATTTAAGCCTCTAATCTTGCTTTGTTCAAGCACATAGGTAACAGAAGCGGTTAAATTTCTTGTGAGTTTTCTACCCAAAGTCGTGTTAAAACCATAAGATCTTTCTTTGTAGTTATCCCACTCGTAATCATTTGCGTATATCGAACCGCCAAGGCTGTATTCGCTATCAAAAACTCTTGGATTTGTAAGGCTTATGTGTCCAGAAAGTTCATCATCGCTTCTATCTACTGCTATCGTACCTTTTAAGCCAGAACCAAAAATATTTGTATCGCTAAGACTTGCACTTAAAAGCAAACCATCTGAACTGCCGTAACCTATACCACCGCTTATCGAACCAGTGGCAGCTTCTTTGACTTCTATAAGTAAGTCAACATTGTTTTTATCTACTCTTTCTTCTTTTATCTCGACTTCGTCAAAATAACTTGTTCTTTTGAGTGCGTCTTTTGAATCTGTTAGATCGGTTCTGCTATATAAATCGCCCTCTGTGATATACATTTCACGGCGTACAACCCTATCTATGGTGCGTTCGTTGCCTGAAACCCTAACATTTCTTATATGAACTTGTTCGCCTGGTTCAACCTGATAAGTGATAGCGACCGTGTGATCTTCTTCGTTTTTATCGGTTTGCGGAACAATCGAAACAAAGGCATAACCCTTATCAGCTACCAAATTTTCAAGCTTTTTCATATCATCTCTAAGTCTTTGAGAATTCATTGTATCGCCGGCTTCTAGTCTAAAATCATTTAAAATTTTATCTTTATCAAGTTCTAAATAATCAGGCATATTTATATCTACGCTACTTACCTTATATGGTTCGCCTTCGTTTATATAATATGTAAGCTCGGCTTTGTAATTATCAAAAGAAGCATTTAAAAATGGAGTTGAAACCGTTGCGTCAAGATAACCTTTTTGGAAGTATTTATCTTGAATTCTTTGTGCATCGTTTTCTAGTTCAAAAAGTTTGACTTTACCGTCATTGCGACCCCACATCCAGCCAGCCCACTCACGGCTTTTGTTGGCTATGCCCGGTTCTACATCGCCATAATCAAATTTGTTAGCACCTATCAAATTTACTTTTTCTATTATCATGTTTTCGCCACGATTGATATTTAAAGTAACAAAAAGTGAGCTTGGACTATCGGCAACTGGTTGTTTTTCTACATCCACAACAGTGTCAAAATAGCCTTTTGATTCGTAGTATTGGCGAATTCTTTCTTTTGTTTTATTTATGGTTAGTTCATCGTACATATTGCCCGGTTTTATGGTAATAAGCGATTCGATAGCCGTTTTGTCGTTTGTAACTATGCCTTTTAGATCAAGCCTTGCTATGCTTGGCTTTTCAAGCAAATTTATGGTGACATTACCAGCGCCGTCGCTTTGTATATCGATATCGTCAAAATAGCCTTGCTTGTATAGATTCGTAATAGCTGTGTTACTATTTTCCCCAGTCAGCTCCATGCCGACACCAAGACCGCTTATCTCCCTTGCTACATCGGGCGAAAGGTGGATAAGTCCGTTGAAATTTATGGATTTTATCTGCTCTGCATTTGCTAAGCAAGCTGCCAAAGAGAGTAAAAAAATGCTTTTTTTCATACGTTTAACCTAAAATTTGAGAATAAATGTCGTATAATACCATATTAAGTTTAAAATTTACGAAATTTAAAGGATAATGTATGAAAATAGGCATTATTGGTCTAGGTTTAATGGGTGGTTCGCTAGGACTTGCTTTAAAAGAAAACAAATTAGTTTCTTGCGTAAGCGGTTATGATTTGAGTAAAGATAATGAAAGCGAAGCCTTGAAACTTGGTTTAGTGCATGAAATTTGTAGCTTTGAAGAGATAAAAAATAAATGTGATATTATCTTTTTAGCCATACCGGTTGAAGCTATCATAAAAATAGTAAAAAATTTGGTTGATATCCCAGAAAATACGACTATCATAGATCTTGGTTCTACAAAAGAAAAAATTATAGAAGCCGTGCCGGAGCAAATTCGTAAAAATTTTATCCCGGCTCACCCTATGGCTGGTACGGAGTATTCGGGTCCAAAGGCTGCGATGAAGGGCTTGTATAAAGAAGCTGTTGTTGTGATTTGTGATTTTGGTGAAAGTAGTGAAAAACATGTAAAAAGAAGTGTTGAACTTTTTTCACATCTTGGCATGAGAATAGTTTTTATGGGTGCAAAAGAGCATGATCATCATGTTGGACTTATCTCACATTTGCCCCATGCTATCGCATTTTCACTTGCAAATGGAGTGCTTAAACAAGAGGATAAAAAACATATTATAAATCTCGGCGGTCCAACTTTTCGTGGCATGATTCGCGTTGCAAAATCATCGCCTATAATGTGGCAAGATATATTTAAGCAAAATAAAAACAATATTTTAGATGGTATAAAAATGATAAAAGATGAACTTGGTGAGTGTGAAAAGCTTATAGAAAATGAAAAATGGGACGAACTTGGTAATTGGTTAAAAGAGGCAAGAAAAATTCGTGAAATTTTATGATTTAACTAAAATTTTATTGAAATTTTTGTAAAATGTGCCGAATTTTTACATATTAGGATAGTGATTTTGAGAAGAAATGGTATAAATTTAACCTTTATTTTATTTACATTTTTGTTTTTGCTAGTAGCAATCGGAGTTTTTGCTTTATTTACTTCACAAACTTTTGAACGTGAAAAACCACAAATAGGCATAAAAGACACGATATATTGGAATTTACGAACCCCACTTGGTATAAATTTTACAGATAACGCAGGTATCAAATTTGTTCGCATAACTCTTAGCGACGGACAAAATGAAATAAATATGTTAAATCAAGTTTTGCAAAATCCTTTACAAAATTTTGATGTAAATTTGACTTTCCCTAAAACCGGATTTTTTAGCAATAAAAAAGAAGTTTATGAGATGAATATAGAAGCTGTTGATACCAGCAAATGGAATTTTTTCAGCGGTAACAAAACAAAGAAAAAAGTAAAAGTCATACTTGATACAAGCAAACCAAATTTATATATACTTTCTCAGTCTTATTCTATCTCAAAAGGTGGAGCGGCTGTTGTTGTATTTAAGGCGACAGATAATGACTTAAAAGAGCTTTATGTTCAAACAAATTTTGGTAAAAGATATTATCCAACTCCATTTTATAAAGATGGCTATTGGGCGAGTTTGGTTGCATGGCCAGCCGGAGTTGATAATTTTTCAGCAGATGTTATCGCAAAAGACAGTGCAGGCAATGAAAGCAAAGCACATGTAAGATATTTTTTACAAAACATAAAATACAGGGTTTCAACCATAGCCTTAAAAGATGGATTCTTAGACGGCAAGATAGCTGAACTAGCTGAAATTTACGCCAAAGACGATAATCTTAACCGCCTTGAAAAAATGAGATTCGTAAATGAAACTTTACGCGGTTCGAATGAGAAAAAGTTGCGTGAAGTAACATTAAAAGTTCCTAGCGAAATGATGGATAGCTTTAAGATAAATACTTTTTATCCGCTAAAAAATGGCAAAAAAGTTGCTGATTTTGCCGATCATAGATATTATAGTTATAATGGCGAAACGGTCAGCGAATCGTGGCATATGGGTCTTGACCTTGCTAGTATCGCTCAAGCTACCATTTTAACAAGCAATGACGGCGAAGTAGTAATGTCAGAAGAAAATGGAATTTTTGGTTTAAATATAGTCATAAATCACGGCTTTGGTTTGTATTCGCTTTATGCGCACTGTTCTAGTTCTAACGCCGATGTTGGTATGAAAATTGCTACTGGTGAAAGGATAGGAACGACAGGCATAAGTGGTCTTGCACTTGGAGATCATTTACATTTTGGTATCTTTGTGCAAGGTGAAGAAGTACGTCCACAACAATGGATGGATAAAAAATGGATAAAAGACAACATAACTAGCGTTATGAACGCCGCAAAAGCTATGATAGATAAAAATAGTGGCACAAGTAAGGATACAAAGTGAAACAAACTACTATTGCAAAACGAATTCAAACTGTTGGTATAGGACTTCACAAGGGCGAACCTATACATTTGGTGCTTGAACCGCTTGAAGCAAATATGGGTATAGTTTTTAGTAGAAGCGATTTGGGTATAAGTTTTCGTGCCGAGCCAGAAAATGTTGTAAATACGCAAATGGCAACCGTTGTTGGCAATCAAAATGGCTTTGTTAGCACCATAGAACATTTGCTTAGTGCTATAAATGGCTATGGTATAGACAATATCCGCATTACCGTTGATGCAAATGAAGTACCGATAATGGACGGAAGTGCCATAAGTTTTTGTATGTTGCTTGATGAAGCAGGCATTACTACGCTTGATGAAGATAAAAAAATCTTAGTTATAAAACGTGAAGTTGAGGTCAAAGAGGGCGATAAATTCGTTCGTCTTAAACCATCATCAAATCCTAAATTTGATTATACTATCAAATTTGCACACCCAGTCATAGGTGAGCAACACTATGTTTTTGAATTTTCAAAACAAAATTTTATTAAAGACATCGCACGTGCAAGAACCTTTGGCTTTTTAAAAGATTTGCAAATGCTCCAATCCAAAAATTTAGCCCTTGGTGCTTCTTTGGATAATGCCGTTGCTATCGATGATACTCGTATATTAAATCCAGAAGGTTTGCGTTTTGAAAACGAATTTGTAAGACATAAAATTCTTGATGCTATCGGTGATTTGGCACTGTTAAAGGCTCCGATCATGGGAGATTATATCTCTTTTGCGGGTAGCCACGACTTGAATCATAAATTAACAAAAGCTGTTTTGGCTGATGCAAAAAATTATGAATTTATAAGTGTAAGCGATAAAATTTCAAGCGAATTTCAAAGGGTTTTTGCATAAAAAATATAGAAATTTTGATAAATTCTCTTATTTCGCCACTTAGAGTTGCTTTGTATGAAAATGGCATTTTGTTTGAGAGTTTTAGCACTGATGAACATGCCAGTGAAGCTATCATAAGCATACTTGAAAGATTAAATCAAGAATTTAATATCCAAAAAATCATCTATGCAAACACTCCGGGAAGTTTTATGGGTTTAAAAATCGCTTATGTGATCTTGCAAACATTTTGCACTATAAAATCTTGTGAATTTTATGCTGTTAATGGTTTTGAACTAAGCAAAGGCACGCCCATAAAGGCAAATAAAAAATTAAGTTTTGTTAAAAATGGAGATAAGGTTTCGCTTTTGCCTGTTAGTGCTGGTATTTTTGAAATGCCACAAAATTTAAATGATTTAACTTTATCATCAGACACCTTGCCTGATTATATGATTTCGGCAGTTTAGGAGTAAATTTGAATATCATAGTTCCTGCAACAAGTGCAAATTTGGGACCCGGTTTTGATAGCCTTGGTCTTGCAATCAAACTTTATAATAGTGTAAATTTGGAGTTTACAAATTTTACTTCTATTTCTATAAATGGCGAGGGTAGCGACAATATTACCCTTAAAAAAAATAATATGTTCATAAGAATTTTCAATGAAATTTTTAAAGAACTTACCGGTAAAAAAGGTAAATTTCGCATAGTTTTTGACAATAAAATCCCCTTTTCAAGAGGTCTTGGCAGTAGTTCGGCTGTCATTATTTCAGCTATCGCTAGTGCTTATGAAATGGCAGGATTTAAGGCAGAAAAAAGCGTGGTTTTAAACAAAGCCTTGGTTTATGAAAATCACCCAGACAATATTTCTCCGGCTGTTTATGGCGGATTCATAAGTGCGATAGTACATAATGACGCAGTCTATGCAAATAAAATTAAAATCGATGATGATATAAAAGCCGTGCTAGTTATACCAGATGTTCCTATGAGTACGCAACAATCAAGAAGTTGTTTGCCGAAATTTTATAGCCTAAAAGATTGTGTTAACAACATTTCTCACTCGTCTTTTTTAACAACTTGTTTTGCTCAAAAAAAATATGATTTGTTAAAAATCGCAGCTATTGATATGCTTCATGAAGAGCGTCGTATGCAAAATTTAAGCGAACTTTTTGAGCTTAGAAAACTAGCTTACGAAAATGGTGCTATTATGAGTACTCTTTCTGGCTCTGGTTCGTGTTTTTTAAATATCGCCTATAAACAAGATGCAAAAAATTTAGAAAAAAAACTTGCCGCAACTTTTCCAAAATTTAAAGTTGCAACTTTTAGCTTTGATAATGAAGGTTTTGTGGTTTCGCAAAGCTAAAAACAAGATTTAAAAAGGTATAATTATAAAAGCAAATCCTATAAGAACTTGCGTTTCGTGCAGAAAAAAATTTACACAAAACTCACTCAATAGATATCGCGTAAAAGAGCGAAATATCGAGTGTGGCAAAGGTATGGGTCGCAGTTTTTACTTATGTGATGAGTGCCTAAAAAAAGACGAAAAAATTCTTAAAAAAATACTAGACAAACATATAAAAGGCGTCGGTACACAGGTACTGACAAATTTAAAGGAGATACTCTTAAATGGTAGATAATGTTAAAATTTCAGATATTGCCCTCGAAGCTGGTTACTCTAACAAGGATGTGATCGAAAAAGCTATCGAACTTGGCTTAAAAGTTAAGACTCACTCAAATACAGTTAGTCCAGAAGATGCAGAAGGTATCTTAGAGTATATAACTAGCGGTCAAATTCCAGATAGATTCAAAAAGAAAAAAGAAAGCAAGGCGAAAAAAACCACTACTAAAAAAACTAGCAAAAGTGACGAAGAGGCAACAAGCAAGAGTAAATCCAAAAGTCAAAGCACTAAAAGTTCAAAAGCCGAAGAAAAAACTCAAACAAAACAAGAAAAAGTTTCGTCAAAAAGCCAGAGTGCTAAAAAAGAAGAAACTAAAAAAACAAGTACTAAAACAAAAACTACTACACAAAAAAGTCAAAATGATTCAAAAGCAAAAAGTGAATCAAAGCCTACTTCAAAAACAAAAGCTGAAACAAAAAGCGATTCAAAAGTAAAGGCTGAAACAAAGAGTGATTCAAAAGCAAAAAGCGAATCAAAGCCGGCTGCAAAAGAAGAAGTAAAAGTTAGTCCAAAACAAGAGCCGATCAAGATTTCTCCAAAAGCAAAAGAAGAAGCAAAAACTCAAGAAAAACCAAAAGAAAGTTTAGCAGATGTTAGTTTGCAAAAACGTCGTGGTTTGGTTATAGTCAAAAAGAAAAAAGACACCATAGCCCAAAGTGCTAGCACTCCAAAGGCCGAAAGCCCTGTCTTGCCAAAAAATTTAGAAAGTATGTTTTCAAATCTTGGCGAGGGTGCAAAAAAGAAGAAAAAAGATGTCAAAAAAGCTCCGGTTGCTAAGAAAAATTCAAGCGAGAAAATGGATTTTATAGGTACTAGCGATTTTGCTGATATAGTGCTTGAAGATGAAAATGAAGTTGTTTTGCCAGATCTTACCTTTAAAACACCAAGTTTTGATGCAAGCCAACAGGTTCGCAATGTCAAAAATCAAGTCAATATCCAAAGTAGGCAAATGCAAAATTTTGCTGAAAATGGCATACAAAGACACGCTAGAAAAAAACATAAAAAACCAGACAAAAGCCAAAATACAGAAGCTATCACTTCTATAAATATCCCAAAAGAAATTCGTGTTTATGAATTTGCTGATAAATTAAACAAACAACCAAGCGAAATAATCTCTAAACTTTTTATGCTTGGTCTTATGACAACAAAAAACGACTTTTTAGATGAAGATGCGATAGAAATTTTAGCCGATGAGTTTAATATCGAAGTAAATATTATAGATACTCAAGAAGAATTTGACTATGTCAAAGCTTATGATGAAAATTTAAATGAAGATGAGGCAAATTTGAGTCCACGAGCTCCGGTTATAACCATAATGGGACACGTTGATCATGGTAAAACAAGTTTGCTAGATTATATTCGCAAATCTCGTGTAGCAGTTGGCGAAGCCGGTGGTATAACCCAGCATGTTGGTGCTTATATGGTTAGCAGACATGGTAGAAATATAACCTTTATCGACACTCCTGGACACGAAGCCTTTACGGCAATGAGGGCAAGGGGAGCTGGCGTAACAGATATAGTTATAGTTGTTGTTGCCGCAGATGATGGCGTAAAACCGCAAACAAAAGAAGCTATTTCTCACGCAAAAGCCGCCGGTGTTCCTATTATCGTAGCTATAAATAAAATGGATAAAGAAAACGCAAACCCAGATCTAGTAAAAACTGGTCTTGCCGAACTTGATATTATGCCGACAGAGTGGGGCGGTTCGTATGAATTCGTGCCTATTTCTGCAAAAACAGGCATGGGTATAGATGATTTGCTTGAAATTGTTTTATTGCAAGCTGATATTTTGGAGCTAAAAGCAAATCCAAAAGCAAACGCCAAAGCCAGTGTTATAGAAAGTTCTTTGCAAAAAGGTCGTGGCCCAGTCGCAACGGTCATAGTCGAAAATGGTACCTTAAAAGTTGGTGATACCATAGTTGCAGGCGTTGCTTATGGTAGGTTAAGAACTATCACGGACGATCAAAATAAACCGCTAAAACAAATAAGACCGGGCGAGTGTGGCGTTATCATGGGATTTAGCGAAGTGCCAGAAGCCGGTGAGACTTTGATTAGCGTTAAGTCTGACAAAGAAGCTCGTGAATACGCACAGAAAAAAGCAGAATATTTGCGTCAAAAAGAGCTTAGCAAATCAACAAAAGTAAGCATAGACGAGTTGAGTGCTAAGATAGCCGAAGGTTCTTTAAAATCTCTCCCTCTTATCGTTAAAGCCGATGTACAGGGCTCTTTGGAGGCATTAAAAGCCAGTCTTGATAAATTAGCAAATGATGAAATAAAAGTAGATATCATACATTCAGGCGTTGGTGGTATCACTCAAAACGATATTGCCTTGGCGAGTGCGAGTGCAAACTGCGTGATTCTTGGTTTTAATGTTAGACCAACAGGTGAAATCAAAGAAAAAGCCAAAGATAGTGGCGTTGAGATCAAAACATATAATGTAATTTATAATTTGCTTGATGATGTAAAAGCACTTCTTGGCGGTATGATGTCGCCTATTATCCGTGAAGAACAACTTGGTCAAGCTGTAGTTAGACAAGTTATAAATGTGCCAAAAGTTGGAGCTATCGCTGGATGTTTGGTAAGCGAGGGCGTGATAAGCAGAGGCGCAAAAATCCGCCTTATCAGGGACGGCGTCGTTATACACGAAGGCACCATAAGTTCGCTTAAAAGATTCAAAGACGATGCAAAAGAAGTTGCAAAAGGCTTTGAGTGTGGCGTCGGAATCGAAGGTTATAACAATATCAAAGAAAACGATTATATAGAGAGTTTTAAAGAAATCGAGGAACAAGTTAAACTATGAATCCAAGCGAGATAAAACGACTTCGTACGCAAAGCGTGTTAAAACAGCTCATCCCAGAAGCACTTTCAAGCCTTGATGATACTATGTTAAAGGGACTTTGCGTAACCGATGTGGAGTGCAAAAAAGGCAGATATGATGCCTTTGTTTATCTTGATAAAATGGCTTTTGACGAAAAAGAACAAGAGTATGTATTAAGACATCTAAAAAAGGTCAATAAACATATACAAAATTATTGTATGAGTGCCGAGGGTTGGTACCGTACGCCAAATTTTCATTTCAAATTTGATGATAGATTAGAGTACCAAAATCACATGGATAAACTTTTTGACCAAATTTCAAAGGAACTTGGCAAATGAAAGAACTTGAAAAACTTGTCCAGCAGTGCGGTGTAGAGCTTTATGGCGATGAGGTCGTAAGCGAAAATGGCAAGAAAATTTATAGGGTTTATATCACGAAAGAAGGTGGCGTAAGTCTTGATGAGTGCGAGGCGGTTTCAAGGCTATTATCACCGATTTTTGATGTTACACCCCCAGTTGATGGCGAATATTTTTTAGAGCTTAGCTCTCCGGGGCTTGAAAGAAAACTTGAAAATCCTAGGCATTTTAAACTTAGTTTGGGTGAGTTAGTGAGTGTAAAAACTCTTACACAACTTTTTAAAGGTCGTTTAGTAAAAGCCGATGAAATCGGCATAGCTATCGAAAATGATGAAGGTATTTTCATGATAAATTTTGATGAAATCAAAAAAGCAAAAACTTATATGGAGTGGTAAAATGTTAAGCGATATCGAAATAGCAAATAAAGCACGATTAGATAAAATTTCACAAGTTGCCAGTCAATTAGGCTTAAATGACGATGTTATCGAGCAGTACGGACACTATAAGGCAAAGTTAAATCTAAAACCGGGTAAAAAACTTGGCAAACTTATCCTTGTAACGGCTATGAATCCGACCCCATACGGAGAAGGTAAAACAACCACTTCTATCGGTCTAGGCGATGCTTTAAAGGCACTTGGTAAAAAAACTTGCCTTGCACTTCGTGAGCCAAGTTTGGGACCTGTTTTTGGTATCAAAGGCGGAGCAGCAGGCGGTGGATACTCACAGCTTGCACCTATGGATGAGTTAAATTTGCACTTTACTGGCGATTTTCATGCTATAACTTCGGCAAATAATCTTATTTCGGCTATTATTGATAACAGCATACATCAAGGAAATCCACTTGGTATAGATAAAATCATATGGAAAAGATGTATGGATATGAACGATAGAGCTTTGCGTCAAATAACGATAGCCCAAGGTAGTAAGGCAAACGGAGTTGAGCGAAGCGATGGTTTTAATATCACCGCCGCAAGCGAGATCATGGCTATACTTTGCCTTTCAAATAAACTTTCAGAACTCAAAAAAAATATAGCAAACATTATGGTGGCTTATAATTTTGATGGTAAGCCAGTTTATGTGCGAGATCTCGGTTGTACAGACGCCGTGGCTATACTTTTAAAAGACGCGATCAAACCAAATTTGATGCAAACCTTGGAGCATACGCCAACTCTTGTTCATGGCGGCCCATTTGCAAATATCGCTCATGGTTGCAACTCCATAGTGGCTACAAAACTTGCCATGTCTTTGGCTGATTATACCGTAACAGAGGCTGGTTTTGGTTCAGAACTTGGAGCTGAAAAATTTATGGATATAAAATGTCGCCGTGCAAAAATTTTGCCTAATGCTGTGGTTTTGGTTAGCACGATTCGCTCATTAAAATACAACGGTGGCACACAAAAAGACGAGATAACAAAACCAGATATGCCTGCCCTTAAAATCGGCATTTCAAACCTTGAAGGTCATATCGATAATTTGAAAAAATTCGGACTAAATCCTATCGTTGCTTTAAATAGATTCAGTTTTGATACCGACGAGGAAATAGCCTTTGTTAGCGAATTTTGTAAAAACAATGGCGTTAAAATGGCGATTTGTGAAAACTTCGCCAAAGGTAGCAAAGGGGCTATAGAGCTTGCAAAACTTGTAATAGATGAGTGCGAAGTGCGAAAAACTATCAAATTTGCTTATGAAAATGGCGATGATATCGTTACTAAGATCACAAAGGTTGCAACTCGTGTTTATGGTGCAGGTAGCATAATCTTTGAACCAAAGGCACAAAAGGCTTTGGATAGTATAAAAGAACTAGGATTTGATAAATTGCCTGTTTGTATCGCAAAAACGCAGTATAGTTTTAGCGATGATGAAAAACTTTTGGGACGTCCAAAGGGCTTTAAATTTAGTGTAAAAGATCTTGAAATCAGAGCCGGAGCGGGATTTATAGTTGCGATTTGTGGCAAGATCATGCTTATGCCAGGACTTTCAAAGGTGCCAAATGCTGTAAATATGAAAATAACTAATGGTGGTATTATTAGCGGACTTTCGTAAAATTCATGCAAATTTTTATCCTTGTTAAAAGCTTTTAGCAAGGATAAATTTAGCATTATGCCCTTTTTTAAGTGCTTCATTTTCTTATATAATTAAATCACATCAAAGCCAAGTAACTTTTTAAAAAAATCAAACAACTTTACATCAAATTTGATTTTTTATTATCAAATTTAAAGAACTTTTTTATCTCAAAAATGTATGCTTGGTAAATTTATTATATAAATCAAATTTGATAGAAATATCGTAAGTATAAAATTTTGGCTTAATGGTCAAAAGTGTTGATTTGCAAGGCTTATAAGGCAAATTTCAGAATTTCAAAGCTAAGAAATTCTGAAATTTATAAGATTATTTGGCAACAAGTGCCATTTTTAGGACATCGTCAATGATATCAACGGCTTTGATTTGCATGTCTTTTTTGACATCATCTGGGATATCATCAAGGTCTCTTTCGTAGTTTTTTCGTGGGATTAGGGCTAGTTTTATACCGGCTTTGTGAGCGGCTATAAGTTTTTCTTTAAGCCCACCGATAGGTAAAACGCGTCCGCTAAGTGTTATTTCGCCAGTCATGGCAACATCGTGGCGAACCTTGGTATCACTTAGTATCGATACTATCGCCGTAACCATGGTTATACCAGCACTTGGGCCGTCTTTTGGTGTTGCACCCTCTGGCACATGCAAGTGCAAATCATATCTACGATAAACATCGCTAGCTTCAAGTTTTCGCTTATCATCATCAAATTTAGGCACTATACTCATAGGTACTTTGACTTTTTTCTTATCTATCAAAACCTTTGCGACGCTAAATGCGATTTGAGCCGATTCTTTCATAACATCGCCGAGTTGGCCGGTGATTTGCATGGCACCTTTGCCTTGTATGCGAATTGCTTCAACACGCAAAACATCGCCACCAACGCTAGTCCAAGCAAGTCCATTTACCTGTCCTATCTGATCTTTTTTATCGGCTGGTTCTATCTCATAAACCTTTTTTTCTAAAAAGTCTTTTAAATTTTTAGCAGTTATGACAACTTTTCCTTGTTCTTTGTTAGAAATGATATTTTTAGCGACTTTTCGCATTATATCGGCTATGCGACGGCGTAAATTTCTAACTCCGCTTTCTCTTGTATAATCAGAGATTATAAGTTCAAGTCCGTCTTTATTGAATCTAATGTCTGTATTTTTAAGTCCGTGTTTTTCAAGCTCTTGTGGCACCAAAAAACTTTTTGCTATCTCAAATTTTTCTTGCGGTGTATAAGAGCTAAGTTCGATAAATTCCATCCTATCACGAAGTGCTGGCGGTATAGTGCTAACTTCGTTTGCGGTTGCTATGAAAATTATCTTGCTTAGATCAATGTTGAAATTTAAATAATAATCCCTAAATTTGTTATTTTGTTCGGGATCTAAAATTTCAAGCATAACAGCAGTTGGATCGCCTCGATAACTTCGTCCGACTTTATCTATCTCATCAAGTACAACCACAGGATTCATTTGCTTTGCTTCTATGAGTCCTTGAACTATGCGTCCGGGCATGGCACCTATGTAAGTTCGGCGGTGCCCACGAAGTTCATTAACATCTTCAAGTCCCCCAAGTGCTATGCGAACAAGTTCGCGTTTAAGGGCTTTGGCGATAGAATTTGCAAGACTTGTTTTACCAACGCCCGGAGGTCCTACAAAACATAAAATCGCTCCATTATTAACCTTGTCATTTAGTCCGCGAAGTTCTAGCAATTCACGCAAGGCAAAATACTCTTGTATACGTTCTTTTGGTTTTTCAAGGCTGTAATGATCGGCGTTTAAATGTTTGCTGACTTCTGCGATAGAGGATTTTTTTTTGGCTATGTTTTCAAAAGGCACTTCTAAAACCCAGTCAAGATAACTTTGCAAAGTGTTGGCGTCTGCACTATCTGGATGCATACGCGAGAGTTTGTCGATTTGTTTTTTGCTCTCTTTGTATGCGTCTTCGCCCATAAATTTTTTCTTTTTTTCAAGCTTTTTATAGTATTCGTCTATTTCTTCGTCTCTATCGTTGTTTGTGCCAAGTTCGGCTTGAATTTGTTTTAGCTGTTCTTTTAAAAAATATTCTTTATTTGTTTTGTCTATCTTAGAGTGAACTTTGTTTTTTATCTCTTTTTGTAGCTTGCTAGCTTCGATTTCTTCGATAACATAGTCTATGAGTTTTAAAATTCTTTGTTCTAAGTCATCTTCTATGAAAAAATTATAAGCTGTTTGTTTTTTAAGTCTTAAAGCACTAGAAACTAGGTCGCAAACACGCACAGCTTCTATGCTTTCTTCAACGGTTTTTAACAAATCGCTTGAAAAAAAGTGGCTAAATACGCTTAGCTCTCTTACTTTTTCACGAAGCACAGCCAAAAGAGCGTCTGTTTTTGCTTGTGTTGGACGCTTGACATGTATGATATCGACTATGGCTTTTAGCGGTAATTTGCTTGTTGGCTCGATTATCCTTGCTTTGTCTCTACCTTGAAATAAAATTTTTACTCTGCCATCAGGCAAAGCAACTCGTCTCATTATCGTGCCAATAACGCCAGCGTCGTAAATGGCACCAAAATTTCTTTCTCCGTCATTTTGCGGTTTAGTCGGTGCGATAAATACAGGCGTTTCGTTGTTTAATGCAAAGTCTAAGGCTTGTAAATTTTCATCATCACTTAAAAAAAGCGGTGTTATCATAAAAGGATATAAAAAAAGTTCGTCCTCAACTATGATAGGTAGTTCAGATGGAAAAAGTTTGTTTTCGTTTATCTCCATAGTTGTGCCTACTCAAACATACTTCTGTACCAAGGCAAATTTGGTTCGAGTAAATTTGCATCTTTTAGCGATGAGGTATCTAGTTTCTCTTTATAAATTTTAGCCGATGTTTCGCGTCCTGTTCTCATATAAAGGTCGTAAATACTCATATCAAGATAATAAACTGCAAGTTTAAATTTGATAAGCATGGTGTCTATGAGAGGGCGGAATTTGGTGTTTGGATAAGCGTAAAGAAATTTTTCTATCTCTCTTATGCTGTCCTCCATGAGTTTTTGATTGCGGTTTGGTTGGGCAAAGCTATCGAAATTTGCTTTGATTTTTAGGTATTGTGCAAATTCGGTTTTATCGCCGTTATCGCCGTATTTTTTGATATATTCGTCAAGATAGTGATTTGAGAGTATATATTCTTCTGCATCGGCGTGAGCTTGAGCCAAGATAAGCAAAATTTGCTCTAAAAGCGGACTTGCGACATGTTCGCTTGCCATTGATATATAGTGTTTGTCAGCATTTTCATGATCGCCTGCTTTTATATCGGCTATGATTTGTTCGTACCACTCTTCTGGACTTAGATTGTATAGTTCAGTGTATTTTTCGGCACAACCAACAAAGCCAAAACTTAGGGCAATGATGAATACAAATTTGAGAAATTTTCGCATTTTAATCCTTGTGTAATGATTTTTTCGTGGTATTTTACATTTTTTGCTATTATTTTTGTATAAATTTAGTAAATTTTATTTTAAAAATGATACAATAACGCAAATTTTTTTACAAGGAGCATACAATGACTTTTACTGTTAAGAGCCCGATTTTGGGATTTGAGCACATCAAAACTGCTGAAATTACAGAATATGATGAATTTTTTGTAAAACTTTCAACAAAAGATGATGAAGCATCATTTACAATGATAAATCCTTATGCACTTATTAAAAACTATGGCTTTGATATCCCTGATTATTACCAAGAACTTATGGATATCAATGACAATAGCGAACTTAGGGTCTATAATATTATAGTAGTTGCCCTACCGCTCGAAAAATCAACCGTAAATTTTATCGCACCGATAGTTTGTAATATGTCAAATATGACACTTTCTCAAGTTGTTCTTGATAGTAACGCATATCCTCAATACGGTCCAGCACAAATGATGGAAATCTTTTTGGATAACAAAGAAGTATAACCCTAAATTTAGGGTTTTGCTGTTATGCGGGTTTTTGTATTTTTATTCGCTTTTTTAGCCTTTTTAAATGCACAAAATTTAAACATCAAGGCATATTTTTTTAGCGGTAAAAATTTCACGAACCCCATAGCAGAAAATCTCTTAGATAAAGACAACGACCTTTATAGGTCATATTTTAATAAAGTTTTTGAACAATACAAACACAAACCATCTACTCCCATATATGATGATAAAAATCGCAACTATTATTTAGGTGCTACGCATATTTTTTTCGCATTTAGCGATAGAGATATTGTTTTAAAAAATGGCAAAGAAAGAATCCCAGAGCCTTTGGCAGTCATGGGAAATCACGAACCAGCGGGCGGTTGGTATAGTGCAAGATACGAAGGCTACTTGCTCTTAGATAAAATTTCAAATTATAAATTTAATCTCCAAACTAAGAAAGCAAATGCAAATTTTAAGCTTTTTGATGAAAATAATTTCGAACTAATAAATATATGGAATATAGGCAGTGAAAGTTTAGATTTTAAGCCAAATTCTACTCAGGATTTAAAAGATAGTTTTGATAATAAAAAAATACATAAATATAGATATGAGATTGAAATGAGTGCCGAGGGCTCAGGTGCGAATCTTTATTTGCAGTGGTTGGTGGGTGATAAACTTGAAAACACTCCCGGCTATAATCAAAACTTTGATCCAAGCGAGGAGCTTAGTTTTTTACCAAACGATGAGTTACCAAACCCAAATTTTAAGGTCATACCGCCTAATTATTTTGTTTCGGCTTGGGATACTCATTACCGAGTTGTTGAAAAGGAATTTTTTGATAGCCAAAAGGGCAAAACAGACTTTGACTGGTTGTTTAACTCTCCGCTTCGAACAAAAATTTCGCATGATAAATCGTGGTATTGTTTATTGGCAGGGGATTTAAAAAATTCCAAATTTAAAAAATTAGACAATAACGATGAAAAAATAATAGGTATTTATTATTTTAACGACAAGCAAGGCTCTACTTTGTTAAAAACACTTAGTGTAAAAACTGGCGAGTGCTTTGAGTATTTTCACGACCATTCGAGCAAAGAGGTGTTTTTTGTAGATGATCCCGGCGTTAATTCAAATATCATTTCTGATGTTTTTGCCGTTAGACCTTATGAATATGAGTTTGATATTTTAGATGAAAATAAAGATGAGGTAGATAGCAACAAAAGCATAAAATCGCTTGTAGCTGGTAAAAATTATATCCTTAATGTTTCAAGCCGTGGTAAAACAAAATCTCTAGATGCTGCTTATTCTTCAAAATTGACAGGTGGCGAGATACTAAGAAATGGCGAGAGTATCAAATTTAACGGCTTATATCCTATGCTTAAAGATAAAAAATGTGCTAAAACAGATTCTATACCGATAAATCAGATAGAATTTGATAAAGGCATAGCCAAGATAGAGCATCTTAACTATGATGATGCAATGAAATTTATGATAAATTTGATAGATAACACCTACACCAAGGTTGATTTTGATAAAAATGACGAAAATGCCGATAAATACGGCTTGGAGTGTGAAGATTATATAGTGCGTAAAGATGCTTATAAAAATTTAAGCAAAGAAGACGCCGATATGCTTCAAAAATCATTAATAGGGTGTTATATAGGTTTAGACGATACAAATACAATAAAGCA
>JAILCJ010000070.1 GCA_024680445.1 Campylobacter sp. | reverse complement strand
ATTTTTATTTTATAAAACAAACAATTATGTCAAATTTAAACTTACTTTTAATTTAAATTTTTAACTTTAGCAATAATATTAGAATATTAAAATATAATTTAAATGTGCAAGTATTTAGATTTTATATTTTGCCAAAGGATCTTGCAAAACAAGACCCTTTGACGACTTTGCTCCGAAAAAAACGAAGCAAAAAGTTTTAATGGGTCATAAAGTATTCCCAAATTTTAGCTTTATCGTTTGTTGTTGCAAGAGCTAGCATTAACAAAACTCTAGCTTTTTGAACATTAAGATTATCAGTCGTGATAAAGCCGTATTTTTTATCATCGACTTCGCCGTCCATAGTGGTTTCACCTGTACCAACGCGAGAATCTCTAGCTACTATAACTCCGCTTTTTACAGCTTCGCCGAGTGCTTCAAGTACGCTTGGATATGGATTGCCATTACCCATGCCAGCATTTATAATGCCTTTTGCACCGTTTTTAACAGCAATATTTACGAAGTCAGGATTATCATTTGAGTGATTGTAAACAATATCGACTCTTGGTAAAGCGTTTATCTTTTCTATATCAAATGCTGAATTTACCGTATGTTTGCGAAGTGGTGACATATAAAATTTCACCTTGCCATAAAATACAGTGCCGATTTTGCCAGCATTTGGAGATTTGAAAGTATCAACACCAGTTGTATTTGTTTTGGTTACTTCTCTTGCAGCATGAATTTCATCGTTCATGACTACCATAACGCCCTTGCCAACTGCGTCTTTACTCATCGCAACATTAACAGCGTTGTAGATATTTAACGGACCATCAGCACTAAGTGAAGTACCGTTTCTCATAGCACCAACCAAAACGATTGGTTTATCAGATTTGACTGTCAAATTTAAAAAATACGCTGTTTCTTCCATGGTATCGGTACCATGAGTAACTACTACGCCGTCTGCTTTGCCACTTTTTAGTAGCTCATTTACTCGTTTTGCAAGTTTTAGCCAGACTTCGTTATTCATCTCTTGAGAGCCGATTTGAGAGATTTGTTCGCCTTTTATGTTGGCGATCTTGTTTATTTCTGGGACTGCGGCGATGAGTTTATCAACCGTTACCGTGCCAGAAGTATAGCTCGTATCCAGAGCACCGTCACTGCTACCAGCTATGGTTCCGCCGGTTGCTAGTATGTAAATATTAGGCTTTGCAAAAGCCACAGTTGCGCCTAGAAGCATTAAAGCTACCACCTTAAATGAAAATCTCATATTTTATCCTTTCTAATGAAGTTTGTAAAGTCAAAAAACTAAAATTTCAATTTAAACAACGCAAAAAAAAGAGGGGCAAACCCGCCCCCCAATTTTATAGATAACCGTATAGATTTGCTAGTATATAACCAGCCACACAACTACAAAATACGCCAAGCAAGCCCGGTATAATAAAGCTGTGATTTATAACATATTTGCCGATTCTTGTCGTACCTGAGCGGTCAAACTGAATACCTGCAAGATCACTAGGATAAGTAGGCAAAATATAATATCCATAGCAAGCCGGAGCAAATGCCAAAATAACCGCAGGGCTAACACCTATGCCAAGTGCAAGAGGCACGAAAGCCACGAGTGCAGCGGCTTGTGAATTAACAAATTTAGAAACAAGTAGCAACATTACAGCATAGGTCCAAGGGTGCTCTTGAACGATACCACCAAGGGCTGATTTCATCATCGGTGTATGCACACCAAACATGGTTTCAGCCATCCATGAGATACCAAATACCGCCACGAGCGCTATCATACCAGAGCGGAAGACTTCGTTTTTGCTGATAGAACCAGCGTTCGTGCCTGTAGCTATCAAGATAATAGCACCAGCTAAAAGCATGAAAATTTGAATAGTATCAACCATGCTCAAAGGTTTTTTCTCGAAAAATTTGCTATTTAGCTCTATATATGCGTTATCAAATTCGCTTATAGTGCCGTTTTTGTCGGTAAATACTACATTAGAAGCCGTTTGGACTAAGCTTGCAGTGCTATTATCGTCAAACATAATTTTCAAATTATCTATATTTTTAGTCGCACTTGAAAATTTCTCTTTGGTTGCGATAAAATCAC